>JACRAA010000016.1 GCA_016213595.1 Actinomycetota bacterium
ACGTTCGGCGTGTCCCGACGGGCCGCGACCTCGGCGATGTCGTCCAGCCGCTCAGGCAGGGGTACGCCCAGCACCGTCTCGTACTCGGTCTCGTTGACGACGAGCACGTCCGTACCGGCGAGCAGGTCGGCGGGCAGCACCCGGGCCGGTGCGGGGTTGAGCACGAAGGTGCCGGTGCATGCCCGACGGGCCGCCTGGACGGCGTCGAGCGGGATCTCGAGCTGGCAGACCACGACATCCGCGTGACGTACCGCGTCACCGGCCCGTTCGATGTCGGAGGCCGAGAGCTTCGCGTTCGAGCCGGCCACCACGATGATGGAGTTCTCGGCCGCGGCGTCGACCATGACGAGCGCGCGTCCGGACGGACCGTCGGTCAGGCCGAACGTGGAGACGTCGACGCCTTCGTCCCGGAGCGACTGCGCGAGGTCCGTACCGGCCGCGTCGTCGCCGCGCAGCCCGACGAACGAGACCTGGGCGCCCATCCGAGCGGCAGCGTGGGCCTGGTTGCTTCCCTTGCCACCGGGGCCCTCGGAGTACGAGGTCGCGAGGAGGGTCTCGCCCGGTCGCGGCAGGGTCGGCGTGACGGTCACGAGGTCGAGGTTGGCGCTGCCGACCACGGCCACGCGGCCACCGGCGACCATAGCTTCCTCCCCATGCGCGTGGGGCGACCTCGCCGCGCCCTCCGCCGAGTCAATCGGGGGGTGTGGGGGCCGTCAAGCAGCCCCGGCGAGCCGCAATGAGACTGTGACCTTCCCGGGTGCCGGACCCCTGTCGGCCGTCCTGGACGCGGGTCAGGAGCGCAGCGCAGAGGCCGCGATCGCAACCATCGACCGGTAGCAGTCCTCCCGCTCGGCGCTCGTGAGCTCGGGGCTCTCGGACGTGAGGTGGTCGGAGACGGTGAGCACGGTCAGGGCCTCCTTGCCCTGGGCCAGCGCCACCGCGTACAGCCCTGCGGCCTCCATCTCGACGGCCTTCGTCCCGAGCGCGATGAGCTTCTGCGTCGTCGCGGGGTCGCCGCCGTAGAAGTGGTCGCTCGCGTACACCGGCCCCACGTGCCAGCGGAGCCCCTCGTGGGTCTCGGCCGCGTTCATCGCGGCGCGCAACAGGTACGGGCTGGGGGCCAGCGCCACGGTCGCGTACGGCACGAGCAGCGAGGGGACCGAGGAGTTCGTGTGGGCGGCCGACGCGATGACGACGTCCCGCACCTGGACCTCCTCGAGCAGCGCGCCACAGGTCCCCACCCGCACGATCCGCTCCACCCCGTAGACCGAGTACAGCTCGGTGGCGTAGATCGACAGCGACGGAAGGCCCATGCCGGACGCCATGACGCTCATGGGCGTGCCGTCGTACGTCCCGGTGAAGCACTGGATGCCCCGGACATCGGAGACGAGCGCCGCGTCGTCGAGGAAGTCCTTCGCGATCTTCTCCGCCCGGCGGGGGTCTCCGGGCATGAGGACGAGCGGTGCGACCTGTCCGGTCTCGGCGCTGATGTGGGGCGTGGGCATGGTCGCGTCCTTCCGTAGGAACCTCACCTAGGAACCTCGCGCCACAGCCTAGGGACATCGGAGGGACGACGTGTCACACCAGCGAGCAGGGGTATCGATTCGGCAGCGGCGAGGGGCGGCTGCTAGTCTTTCGGCCGCTGGTTCGCCAGCTTGGCAGGTTGCCCGAGTGGCCAAAGGGAGCGGTCTGTAAAACCGTCGGCTCAGCCTACGTAGGTTCGAACCCTACACCTGCCACCACCTCGGCCCGAGACCGTCACTGGTCCCGGGCCGTCGTCGTGGGGGGACTCGCTCTGACCGCGGAAGGCGACCCCGGAGACTGCAGAAGGCGACCCCGGAGACCGCAGAAGGCGGCCCCGTGGCGGCACTGCCCACCGATTCGCTCCCCAGGCAACGGGTCGTGTATGTTTGGGCGGCGGCTGGCCCCTATAGCTCAGTCGGCAGAGCGTCTCCATGGTAAGGAGAAGGTCTGCGGTTCGATTCCGCATGGGGGCTCCACGGCGGGATAGCTCAGACGGTAGAGCAAACGGCTCATAATCGTTAGGTCACGGGTTCAAGTCCCGTTCCCGCTACACAGGTGGTACAGCACAAGACTGGTACGGCACAACACGAGGGATGAACATGGCCAAGAAGGGCTCCGAGATCCGGCCCAAGATCACACTCGCGTGTTCCGTGTGCAAGGAGCGGAACTACATCACCAAGAAGAACCGGCGCAACGACCCGGATCGTCTGGAGATCAACAAGTTCTGCCCCCGCTGCGGCCTCCACCGCGCGCACCGCGAGACGCGCTGACCTAAGCCTCACCACTTCGGCCGGATCCCCCGTCGGGTCCGGCCGTTGTGCTGTGTCCTGCGTGTCCTGGGCCGGGCCCGAACGCGTCAGCCGAGGACCGCGGTCGGCCGCTCGGTCGTGAGGACCACCTTCCACAGGGCCGTCGCGGTGAACGGGAACACGATGTCCCGGGGGACACCGTTGACGTCGACCTTGGCCGCCAGCTTCCAGCTCGCGGTGTACGCGACGGTCACCGTCGACAGGCGCAGCTCGGACTGGGACACGGTCGTCGACTCGTTCGCCGCCGAGTAGGAGATGGTCTGGGGGAGCACTGACTCGTTGCGGTTCTGCTCGATGTTCTGGGGACAGCCCGCCGGCTGCAGCTCCTTCCTGGCCAGGCAGCCCGCCACCGCCGCCTTCACCGCGTCGAGGGCGGCCTGCAGTCCTGCGTCGGTCAGCCGCAGCTGTACGGCGCCGATGATCGGTGCCTCGTCCGAGCTCCTCACCACGATCGTGCCCGGCGCGGCGTACTCGATGAAGCGGCTTCCTGTGGCCAGCTCGTACGTCCCCGGGAACGCCGGCAGGCTCTCGATGCTCTCCGGCACCTCCTGGCCGTCGATGTACAGGGGGGTGCCCGCGGCCCGCAGCGCGCCGACGCCGATGCGGCCGGGGTCGTCGCGGATCAGCCACTGACCCTCCGCGAAGGCTGTCGTGAACGCGGTGGAGACCTCCACGTCCCCGATGCGGTACGTCGCCGCGACCCGCTGCGTGCCGTCGAGGCTGCTCGCGCCCGCCTTGACGCTGACGACCGTGAACGGACTGTGCTGGTTGCTCCGGCGCAGGACGGCGTCCGTGAGCAGGAGCGGGTTCGCGGGCGGTGCCGCGAGGTACGAGATGGCCTTGGTCGCGTCCCCGCGCGCAATGGCGGACAGGTACGCGTCCACGACGGCGTCCGCCGTGGTCGGTACCTGCCCGGTGAGCACGGGGAGCATCAGGCCGAGACGGCCGGTCGGGCTGAGGAACGCGGCCGAGACGCGGACCATGGCGAGCGCGAGCGCGAGTCCGGTGGTGAACGGCGCCCATGGCGCCACGCGGACGTGGACCACGTCACGGCTGACGGCTCCAGCAGGCGGCCAAGGGCGCCCGCTCGCCGGGAGCGGGCGGGCCAGGGATGTGGCCACCTCCTCCTCGTCCTTCTCCTCCTCCTCCGCCTCCGGGGAGGTCGCCGATGAGGGGAGCGGCTCGAGGGACTCCAGGTCCCCGAGGAGGAATTCCCGCGCCCAGTCGCTCTCCCCGATGACCTTCTCGCGCCAGGAGCCGGTCTCGGGCGTCTCCGCCGGCCCCGCGTAGCTGTCCCAGTCGACCTCCTCGGCCGCAGGTGCGTCGTCGGCGACATCCGCCGGCTGCCAGGAGTCCCAGTCGAACTGGTCGAGCTCCTCGTCGTCCGGATCGGGGTTCTCGCCCGGGAGGGACGCATCCCCCAGGTCGGGCATGACCGGATCGGGGGCAGAGGTCGACTCCTGGGAACCCCTGTCTCCTCCGACCCGCCAGGAGGGGGTCGCGGGACGCGTACCGGGGTCGCCGGCGTCCTCGATCGACATGCCAGGAAGCCTAGCTGCGAAGAGCCGCCGTGCCGCCGGAAGGCGGGTCGACGAGAGTGTGGCCTCAGCCGGGATGCTGACCTCGCTTGTGCTGGCCTCGCCGCCCCCCTTGAATGGACCCGTGCCCATCAGCCCCGACCACGTGGGTCGTACCTAGCCGCCCACGGCCCCCTACACCGTGCGCGCTGCGCAGATCGCCGAGTTCGCGGACGCGCTGGGGGACGTCAACTCCGCCTATACGGGGGCGGATCCCGTCGCGCCGCCCACGTTCGCCGCCGTGCTCGGCGCCGCTGCGTGGGACGCCCTCTTCGCGGACCCTGAGCTCGAGCTCGCGCTGCAGCGGGTCGTCCACGCCGACCAGACCTTCGCCTGGCACCGCCCGCTCAGGACCGGTGACACCGTGACGGGTGTCCTCACGATCGACAGGGTGCGCTGCCGAGGTGCGATGGAGATCGTGGGCGTCACCGTACGGCTCGCGACCCTCGACGGGGAGCCCCTCGTCGACTCCTCGTCCACGTTCGTCCACACGAGGGCTGCGTCATGAGCGTCGCTGTCGGTACGGGTGTCGGCGAGCTGAGCATCTTCCTCACCCGAGCACAGCTCGTCCGCTACGCCGGCGCCTCCCGGGACTTCAACCCCATCCACTGGAGCGACCGGGCCGCGCACGCCCTCGGCCTCGACGGTGTCATCGCCCACGGCATGCTCACCATGGGGACCGCGCTGCGGGTCGTCACGGACTGGGCGGGCGACCCTGGCGCCGTCCGCCGCTACTCGGCGAGGTTCACCCGGCCGGTCGTCGTCCCCGACGACGACACGGGCGTCGAGCTGCGGTGCGTCGGCTCCGTGACGGCCGTCTCGGAGGACATGGTGACTGTCACGGTCGAGGTCACCTGCGGGGGCGAGAAGGTTCTGGGTGCGGTGACGGCCGAGGTGTCGAGGGCGATGGCCCCGTCATGAGCGAGACTCACCTCATCAGTGGACCGTCGGGCGGCGAGACGTGCGAGGTCGTCAGCTCTGCGTACGAGTCCGAGTCTGCCCCGGCGCCCACCTCGAACCTGCTCGCCGACCTCACGACGCTGCGGCTGGGCGGCCCGGCCCGACGGCTCGTCACCGCCCGCACCGAGGCTGAGCTGGTCAGCCAGGTGAGAGACGCAGACGCCCAGGGTGAACCTGTCCTCGTGCTCGGTGCGGGGTCGAACGTCGTGGTCGCGGACGAGGGCTTCGAGGGGCTGGTCGTCCTGGTCGCGACCCGCGGTCTCGCGGCCGACGTGTCCGACTGCGCCGGCGCCTTCGTCACCGTCGCCGCCGGCGAGCCTTGGGACGAGGTCGTGCGCCACGCCGTGTCCCAGGAGTGGATCGGGCTCGAGACGCTGTCCGGCATACCGGGCGCAGCGGGGGCGACGCCGATCCAGAACGTCGGCGCCTACGGTGCGGACGTCTCCCAGACGGTGGCTCGCGTCCGGACCTGGGACCGTATGGCGAACCGGTACGTGACGTTCACCGCTGGTGACTGCGCCTTCGGCTACCGCACGAGCCGCTTCAAGCAGTCGCCCGGCCGCTACCTGGTGGTCGACGTGAGCTTCCAGCTCGAGCTGGGGCCCTTGTCCATGCCGGTCCGCTACGCCGAGCTGGCTGCTGCGCTCGGTGTGGAGCTCGGGCAGCGCGCCCCCCTGGGCGACGTCCGGGAGGCTGTCCTCACCCTGCGCCGGTCGAAGGGCATGGTGCTCGACCCCGAGGACCATGACACCTGGTCGGCAGGGTCGTTCTTCACGAACCCGCTGCTGACGCCCGAGGCGGCCGCTGCGCTGCCCGACGACGCCCCGCGCTACACCCAGCCCGACGGTACGGTGAAGACCTCGGCCGCGTGGCTCATCGACCGTGCGGGGTTCGGCAAGGGGTACGGGTCGGGACCCGCGGGGCTCTCCGGGAAGCACACGCTGGCGTTGACGAACCGGGGCGGAGCGTCGACGGCGGACGTGCTGCGGCTGGCCCGTGAGATCAGGGACGGGGTCGACGTACGCTTCGGCGTGGTGCTCCAGCCGGAGCCCGTGCTCGTCGGGTGCGAGCTGTAGCCGGGTTCGACTCGGCTCGGCAAACCACGTACACTCACACTCTTGGTGGACGAGTCCACGGTCGGCGCACGCCCTCCGTCGGACGAGGTCACTGAAGGGCAATAGCTCAATTGGCAGAGCAGCGGTCTCCAAAACCGCAGGTTGGGGGTTCAAGTCCCTCTTGCCCTGCGAAGCAGGACGAACTCGGGCGCCATGTGCGCCGTCAGCCCGCCCGGCGCCCCGGCCGGCGCGGCGTCAAGTGAAGGAACAGTGCGTGGCCAAGAGGAAGTCGACCGTTTCGGGACACGACCCGAACGAGTCTGCTACGCCCACGCCCGCTGAGGGCGGCGCCGAGGTCGAAGGCGCTGAGAGCCTCCCCGACACCTCAGCCGCGGTGCCCGAGGAGCCCCGAGACACGGAGTCCTCGCTGGCCGAGGACCTGCCGGGCGAGCAGCTGGCCTCAGACCTCCCCGACCCCGACCCCTACGAGGTCGCGGCGGACGAGGACGAGGCCGAGGAGCTCGATCCCGTGAACACGGACGAGGACCCCGAGCAGCTCGTGGAGGCCGAAGAGGCAGCCGTCGCCGCCACCTCGACCAGGCCCGTCCGCCGGCCCCGCTCCGCGAAGGCGCCGGTGAGGAAGAAGGACGCGCCGACCCGTACCCGCAAGGAAGCCACGGTCGTCGCCACCGAGCAGCGGACCGGGCCCGTGACCTTCGTCCGACAGTCGATCTCCGAGCTCCGGAAGGTCGTCTGGCCCACCGGCGGACAGCTGAGCCAGTACTTCGTGGTCGTGCTGATCTTCGTCATGTTCATGATTGCCCTCGTGAGTGTGCTGGACTTCGCGTTCGGCTGGTTGCTGCTCAAGGCGCTGGGCTGAGAGAGGAAAGACACCGTGACCGACGAATCCACCGACGAGCAGTTCAAGGACATCTCCCTGTCCTTCGGCAGCGACGACACTGTCGAGGAGGCTGCTGACGACGTCCAGCTCAACCTCGACCTGTCCGATGACACCGAGGAGCCTGCGGACGACATCGTCCTCAACTTCGATGACGACGTGGCCGAGGTGCCCGAGGAGGAGGACCAGGAGGCGGACGACGTCGCCGAAGCTGCCGTGGCTGCGCTGCGCGCAGAGCTCTCGAGCAAGTTCGGTGACTGGTACGTGCTGCACACCTACTCCGGCATGGAGAACCGGGTGAAGCAGAACCTGGAGAACCGGGTCAAGGCGCTCAACATGGAGGACTTCATCTTCGAGGCCGTCGTGCCCACGGAGGAGACCGTCGAGATCCGGAACGGCGCCAAGAAGACCGTGACCCGTACCTCCCACCCGGGCTACGTGCTCGTCCGCATGGACCTCACCGACGACTCCTGGTCGGCCGTACGGCACACGCCGTCGGTGACCGGCTTCGTCGGCTACGGCAACACCCCAGTAGCGCTCGACCTCGACGAGGTCGTCAAGATGCTCAGCCCGTCCGTCATCGCGAAGGCGACGACCGGGGCCGGACAGACGACGCGTCGCAAGAAGATCGAGGTGGCCGACTTCGCGGTCGGCAACTCCGTCATGGTGGTCGACGGTCCGTTCGCGGGCGTCCACGCCACGATCACGGAGATCCACCCGCACAACGAGAAGCTGACCGTGCTCGTCGACTTCATGGGCCGTGAGACGCCCATCGAGCTCGACTTCAGCAAGGTCCAGAAGTCGTAGTGCGCCGGGCGGAAGCGCCCACACCACGGCCGGGGGTGGCCCGGTCAGAGAACCAACAAGCAAGGACCCGAAACCATGCCTGCTAAGAAGAAGGTCGCGGCCCTCGTCAAGGTCGCGCTCAACGCGGGGGCGGCCACGCCGGCTCCGCCCGTCGGTACGGCCCTCGGCCCGCACGGCGTCAACATCATGGAGTTCTGCAAGCAGTACAACGCTGCGACCGAGGCCATGCGTGGCACGATCATCCCCGTAGAGATCACGATCTACGAGGACCGGACCTTCACGTTCATCACGAAGACGCCCCCGGCCGCGGAGCTCATCAAGAAGGCCGCCAGCCTCAAGTCCGGCTCAGCGACGCCCCACAAGGTCAAGGTCGGCCGGATCACTCGGGACCAGGTCCGTGAGATCGCCGAGACCAAGATGCCCGACCTCAACGCGAACGACATCGACGCCGCGATGAAGATCGTCGAGGGCACCGCCCGCAGCATGGGCGTCACCGTCGAGTGATGCTCCCCGCGGACGCCGTACGACGTCCGCATCCCGTGGTAGGGCCTGCGCGGCCCGTACGAACCACACCTGGCATGCCGTCACACGAGGCGGCTGACGAGAGGAACCAGACATGAAGCGCAGCAAGGCGTACCGCGCGGCCGCAGAGGCCCGCGACGCGGACCAGCTCTACTCGGTGAACGAGGCCGTGGGGCTGGCCAAGAACGGGGCGTCGGCCAAGTTCGACGAGACCGTCGAGGTCGCGATGCGGCTCGGCGTCGACCCTCGCAAGGCGGACCAGATGGTCCGCGGCACGGTGAACCTTCCGCACGGTACGGGCAAGACGGCACGGGTCCTCGTCTTCGCCACCGGTGAGAAGGCCGCCGACGCACTCGCGGCGGGTGCCGACGAGGTCGGTGCCGACGAGCTCATCGAGAAGGTGGCCGGCGGCTACCTCGACTTCGACTCGGTCGTCGCCACCCCCGACCTCATGGGCAAGGTCGGCCGCCTGGGCCGTGTCCTCGGCCCCCGTGGTCTCATGCCGAACCCGAAGACGGGCACCGTGACGATGGACGTGGCGAAGGCTGTCACCGACATCAAGGGCGGCAAGATCGAGTTCCGTGTGGACCGCCACGCGAACCTCCACTTCATCATCGGCAAGGCGTCGTTCGACCTCGACAAGCTGGTCGAGAACTACACGGCCGCCATGGACGAGGTCATGCGGCTGAAGCCGAGCACCTCGAAGGGCCGATACCTGAAGAAGATCGTCGTCGCCACCACCATGGGCCCCGGTGTCCAGATCGACCCGCAGCGCAAGCGCGAAGAGGCCAACGCCTGACCGCAGCTCGACCAACGGCCTCGTACCCTCACCGGTGCGAGGCCGTTCTGCGTCGCCTTGGGGCGCCTGGTCGACTCTTGTTCTCGCCAAGTAGCAGGCATAACCTAGTACCAGGCAATCTCAAGGAGGGGTGATGGCTTCCGACCGCGTTGCACAGCTGCGCAAGGGTGTTCTCGAGCTGGCGATCCTGGGGCTCCTGCGAGCACGGGAGAGCTACGGGGGAGAGATCGTGACGGAGCTCTCCGCGCGGCCGGGCCTCGACGCGTCCGCGGGGACCGTCTACCCGCTTCTCACCCGGCTCAAGACCTCCGGCCTCGTCGACACTCGATGGGAGGAGTCATCGTCGGGCCCGCCCCGCAAGTACTACCGTCTAAGCGCGGCGGGCCGAGCTGCGCTCGCGGACGGTACGCAGGCGTGGCGTGGCCTCGTCCATGCTCTCGACTCGCTCCTGGAGGTGTCCGAATGAGCAGGTACGTGGACGAGGTGGCTGCAGAGCTCGGCTCGTTGTCGGCCGAGCAGCGCAGGGCCGCCCTCGACGACCTCAGGGCCGCCCTCGCCGACGGTGCGACGGAGGAGGAGCTCGGTTCGCCCCACGACTACGCGGCGACAGTGCTCGACGCGTATGCGACGGACGAGGAGGGGGAGGCGCCCACGGTGTTCGGGGTGCCCTGGGAGACGCGGGGACCGACGGACCCCGCCGTCCGGAGCAGGATCTGGGACCCCGCGGACCCGCGCGTCCTCGTCCCCCGCATGTTCGGCCTGGGGTGGACCGTGAACCTGGGAGCCGTGGCCGTACAGCTCGGGCTGATCCGGCCGGACGACTGGGACGACGAGAGCCTCGACGCGGTCGACCCGGAGCTGCTGACCCTCCTGCGCTTCGCACCCGTGGTCTGGGCCGTGGTGGCGGTGGCCCTGAGCGTACGGACCTGGCGCCGGGGCCTGCCCGTACCGACCCACTGGGGCAGAGGGGGCACTCCCGACCGCTGGTCCAGCCCGCCCGCGGCGCTCGTCCCGGCCGCCATCGCCACCGGCTTCGCGGTGTGGGGCACCCGCCGGACGACGGGTGACGACAGGATGATCCGCCCCGCCCTCGCGTCGGCCGGCGCGGCGCTCGCGGTCGCCACCGCACTCACGGCCGAGAGGTCCCTGGCTCAGGGCGGCGGGGGACCGGGCCCGGATGTGCCGGCCACCCTGGCCGCTCTCGTCCTTCCCGCCCAGCTCGCGGTGCCGGTCGCTGCGGCCCTGCGGTCTCGCCGGACGCGGTGAGCGCGACCCCAACAGTCCAGCCCGGCGCGCTTCGTGGCGTCCCCGTTTGTGCGTCCCATGGCCGACGTCCTAGCGTCAGCGCGTAGGGGAGGAGCCCAAGGTGGCCGTACGACTGGTCCGTGACTGTTCCGTGCTCGAGGTGCCCGCCGCGGGCGAGGTCACCGTCGCCGAGCACCGAGACATCGAGATCGCTGACGGGCAGATCATCGCCGTCCGGGCGACGGGCGAGCCGTCCAAGGGCGTGGGCGACGTCGTGGACGGGACAGGGCTGCTGGCGATCCCGGGCCTCACCAACTCCCACACCCACTCGCCGATGGTCATGTTCCGTGGCGCGGCCGAGGACGTGAGCGTCGAGGACTGGTTCAACGTCAGGATCTGGCCGATGGAGGTCAACCTGACGCCGGAACGGGTACGTGTGGGCGCCCGCCTCGCGTGTGCGGAGATGCTTCTCTGCGGCGTCACCGGCTTCGTCGACCACTACTTCCACGCCGACCAGATCGCACGTGCTGCCCAGGAGCTCGGGATCCGGGCGGACATCGCTCCGACCTACTTCTCGTCGTCGGGTGCCGAGGGACGCGCGGCTGCGTTCGACGCGGTCGACGCGATCCTCGCCCTCAACGACCCGAGGATCCGGGCGAGCCTCGGGCCGCACAGCACGTACACGGTGACGGAGAAGGACCTCCGGATCACGGCGGACCATGCCCGTGACCTCGGGCTGAAGGTCCACCTGCACGTGGCCGAGAACATGGACCAGACGCGGAGCTCGGTGGAGCGGCTGGGTGTCACCCCGATCCAGGTCGCGGACCGTACGGGCGTCCTCGATGCCGGCACGGTCATCGCCCACGGCTGCGGGATCACCCCTGCCGACATCGAGATCCTCGCCCCGTACGCCGACCGGACGGGGGTCTCGTCGGGCCCCAAGGGGTACCTGAAGCACGCCCTGGACCCCGTCACGCCGGTCCGGGGCCTCCTGGACGCCGGCGTCACGGTGGGCGCAGGTACGGACGGCGCGGCCAGCAACAACACCCTCGACGTGCTCGAGGCCATGCAGTACATCGCGCTCGCCACGAAGCAGCAGGAGCACGACGTCATGGCACTGACGATCTCGGACGCCCTGAGGATCGGCACCCGAGGCGGCGCGACGCTGAGTGGCATGGGCTCGACCCTCGGCGCTCTGGAGCCGGGCCGCCGAGCGGACATCGTCCTCGTCGACCTGTCAGGTGTCCACTGCCGCCCGGTGCACGACCCGCGGGCGGCCCTGCTGTACTCAGCGCGAGCCATCAGCGACGTCCACACCGTCATCGTCGACGGCCTGCTCGTCGTGCAGGACCACACGCTGCTGACGTACGACCTGCAGGAGATCCTGTCCGACGCGGACGCCATCGCGTCGGAGCTCCTCGATCTCTCCACCGGTGGCGCCATCCAGCACTACGCGCCCTGACGACAGGTCCCGGCGACGCTCCTCGCGGCCCCGATTTGGTCGGGACCGTGAGCGGCCGGTAGCCTGTCCACGCCGAAGACCGCTGGTCGACGAGTCCTCTCGTCCGAAGTGTCCCACCTGGGACTGCCCGCGCAGGTGAACGTACTCGCCATGCAAGTGGCCGAGCCCCGTGCACCTGGGTGCCGGGGTTCTTTCTTTCCCGGAGTGATCCTCGGCGATCTCTTCAGTAGTGGAAGGAGACCTCATGGCGAGGCCGGACAAGGCTGCCACGGTCGCGGATCTCAAGGACCAGTTCACTGGCTCCGCCGCGGTTGTGCTGACCGAGTACCGCGGGCTCAAGGTCAAGGACCTCAAGGAGCTCAGGCGGTCGCTCGGCGCGGACGCCACCTACGCCGTAGCGAAGAACACTCTGACCACGATCGCTGCTCGTGAAGCGGGCATCGATGGGCTCGACAGCACGCTGGCCGGGCCCACGGCGATCGCGTTCATCAACGGAGACGTCGCACATGTTGCGAAGGGGCTCCGTGACTTCGCGAAGGCTCATCCCGCACTGGTCATCAAGGGCGGTGTCATGGACGGCCACGTCCTCGACGCCGATGCCGTGAAGAAGCTCGCCGACCTCGAGTCGCGCGAGGTGCTGCTGGCCAAGATGGCCGGAGCGCTTCAGGCCAACCTGTCCCGGGCCGTGTACCTCATCGCCGCTCCCCTCAACCAGGCCGCCCGTGCGTTGGGCGCCCTGGAAAGGGCCGCGACGGAGGACCCGTCCCTCATCGGTGGAGCCGGCTCGGCTCCCGCCGTCGACCAGACGCAGGACAACGTCGACTCCGAGTCGGCAACCCAGGCAGCTGATGCTGCGGACACCACCGACGCGGCTAGCGCTGCAACCGAGTAAGGAAGGAAGCCACCATGGCCAAGCTCAGCAATGACGAGCTCCTCGACGCGTTCAAGGAGATGACGCTGATCGAGCTCAGCGAGTTCGTGAAGCAGTTCGAGACGACGTTCGGCGTCACCGCCGCCGCCCCGATGGCGTTTGCCGCCATGCCGGGTGCCGGTGCGGCCGCGGCCGCGGTGGAGGAGAAGACTGAGTTCGACGTCATTCTCGCATCTGCCGGCGCCGAGAAGATCAAGGTCAT
>JACRAA010000174.1 GCA_016213595.1 Actinomycetota bacterium
GGAGCCCCACAGGTCGACGCCCGGGCTCGACGAGCACGACCATGTCGTCGAGGACCCCCGGCCCCTCAACGACAGGGGTCGCGGCCTGCCCTTGGCCGAGGACGAGCTCGGCAGACCCGTGCTGTGCCGGCACGCGGATGTGACCCCGCCTGCCCCCGGGCCGGAGACTTCGTCCGCGCTGCGGACGCGCGTCATCACGGTGTCCGACGAGGTTGCCGCCGGCACGGATGGCGACCGGGGCGGGCTCCTCGCGGTCGACCTGCTCACCGACCTCGGCACCCAGCCCACCCGGGTCGTCGTCCCGGACGACCCGGGCCGGATCAGCGCAGCCGTTCTCGAGGCCGTCAGGGACGGGTGCCGGTTCGTGATGACGTGCGGCGGGACCGGCATCGGCCCGACTGACTGCACGAGCGATGTCGTCTCCGCTCTCCTCACCTACCAGGTGCCCGGAGTCACCGAGGAGATCCGCCGCCGGGGGCTGAGCCACTCGGCTCCCGCCCTGGTGTCCCGCGAGGTCGCGGGCGTGATCCGCCGCGACGACTCACCGCCCGCCCTCGTCCTGTGTGCCCCCGGGTCCCGAGGCGGTGTCCGGGACGCCCTCGACGTCGTCGGCCCTCTCCTCGGCTACATCGTCGAGCAGCTCGACGGCGCCGGCCACGGATGAGGCCGGCTCAGCCGAGAGCGCGCCGCACCAGCTCCCGGAACTCCTGCTCCACTTCCGGGGTGAGAGCGCTGACCGCGTACGAGGTGGCCCACATGCTGCCCTCGTCCAGGGCGGCCCTGTCGCTGAAGCCCAAGGTCGCGTACCGGGTCTTGAACTTGCCGCGGTCCTGGAAGAAGAAGAGCAGCTTGCCGTCCTGGTAGTACGCGGGGCTGCCGTACCACAGGCGCACCGCCAGCTGTGGCGCGACCTCGAGTGCGATCTCGTGGAACCTCGTCGCGATCCCACGGTCGACGTCCCCCATGCCTGCGATCTTGTCGAGCACAGCAGCCAGGTCCTCCTGGACGGTCTGGGCTTCCTTGAGCTCCTTCGCGCGCTCCTTCATCGCCGCGCGCTCCTCGGCACTGAACTGTGTTGTCGCCATCACGGCTCCTTTCGACCTCTCGGACTCTAGGCCTCGCCGGCCGGCACGTGCTTCTCCAGATCTGCTCAGCCGCCTGGCGCATCTGCAAGTGGTCACTTGCAGTGGCGGGAGAACTGCGCCTATGCTGCAAGTAGTCACTTGCACGAGAGGATGACGGTGGTCGGCGAACCCAGGACGCGGCTGGTCGAGGCCGCTCGAGAGCTGTTCGCCGAGCGGGGCTATGCAGCCACCACGACTCGTGTCATCGCTGAGCGTGCTGGTGTGAACGAGGTCACACTCTTCCGCCGCTTTGGCAGCAAGGCCGGTGTCCTCCACGCGATCATCGAGGAGGTCTCCACCCAGGTCGCGGGCACGACGATGGTGGCTCCGGCACCCGCATCCTGGAGCGCTGAGGCGGTTCAGAGCTGGCTCGCCGACCTCGTGAACCTCGAGATCGCCTCCGCGGAACGTGCCGGTCCCCTGGCCCTCCGGCTCGCGATCGAGGCGGGCTGGGTCCCCGAGGTGGCCGAGGTCGTCGGGGCCGGCACATCGACGAACCTCCGCGGGCTCGCCGAGCGCTTCGCCGAGGGCCAGGCGCAGGGGGTGCTGAGGAGCGACGTCAGCGCCGAGCTGCTCGCCGAGGCGTTCTTCGCGCTGACCTCGAACCTCGTCCTGTCGCGGTCGCTGCTCCCTGCCGCGACCGCCCACCCCCGCTCGGAGCTCCTGGCGAGCCAGCTCACCTCGCTGTTCTGGTCCGCCGCCGCCACCCACGCACAACCAGCAGCCACGACCCCGACCAACGACCACGAAGGAAACCCCGGATGACATCCGCCACGGCCCAGGCCGTACAGCCCACCGAGCTCGTCCCCGACGCGCCCCACCGCTCTCGTCCGCTCGCACTGGCGACCGCCACGCTCGGACTCGGGCTCGCGGTCAACTCCCTCCTGGGTCCCCTCGCGACCGGTGTCATCGTCTACCACTACGGCCCCTCGATGACGTTCCAGGGCATCGGCCTCGACGCTGTGGCCCTCGTCCTGGCCGCACCGCTCGCGCTGGTCGCCGCCGTCCTGACCAGCCGGGGCCATCGTGCCGGCCCCGTGCTCGCCCTGGCCCCCGCAGGCTTCGCGGCGTACATGATGCCGCAGTACGTCGTCGGGCCCGACTACCTGGGCCTCCCGGGGAACAACCAGCGCGCCATACCGTTCGACCTGGCGCTGTTCGTCCTCTCGGTCGCCGTGCTCCTCATGGCCTGGCGCTCCCAGTCGGCGCGGCCGGCTGGCACGCCACGGAGCGACCGTGTCCTTCGCTGGGTCCTCGTCGGCGTTGCCGTGTTCATCGGTCTCGGACGGTGGCTTCCCGCCCTCGGCGACGCGATGAGCGACCAAGCCACCGCCGGCTCGTACCTCGACAACCCCACAGCCTTCTGGCTGGTGGCCTTCCTCGACCTCGGGATCATCGTGCCGGCGGCTCTGGCGGCTGCCGTCGGCCTGTGGCGCGGCGCCACCTGGGCTCGTACAGCCGGGTGGGCCGTGGTCGGCTGGGTCTCGCTCGTTCCCGCCTCCGTCGCAGCCATGGCCATCACGATGCAGCTGCGTCACGATCCCCTGACGACCATCGGGAACACGCTGTTCCTGACGGCGGTCGGTGTCGTGCTGACGCTCGCGGCCGCGGCGCTGTACGTGCCGCTGCTGCGCCGGCCGCGGGCTCGCTAGGACGCCACGGAGCCCGCGGGGTCGTGCGGGCCGGGGAGGCTCGAGGGCTCGGCCGCGCGAAGCCGGTAGAACAGGAACGGCACGACGGAGACCAGGCAGCTCGCGGCCGGGACGAGCGTGATGGCCGCCCACACCAGCTGCTGCATGCCCGGGGTGACGACCACGCCCGCCTGGTAGCGGGCCATCACGACGAAGAGCCCGAACACCAGGACGGCGAGCGCGTTCATGATCTTCGCGACGAACGTCAGGGTGGAGAACGAGATCCCGTCGTTGCGCACCCCCGTACGCCGCTCGACGTCGTCCACGGCGTCGGCGATCATCGTCGTCTGCACCACACCGAAGACGCCGAGGGTCAGCCCCGTGAGGAAGATGAACACGAGGACGGCGACCAGGTTCGCGAAGCCCGCGACGTACATGCCGGCGTACAGGGCCGTGGCCACGAGCGTGCTGGAGACCATGAGCTGCTTGCTCGTGAGCCGTCGCATGAGCAGGGGCGTGCAGAACGACGCGAGCACGAGGCCGAGGATGATGGCGGCGCCGACCAGCGTGAACGTGGTCTCGCTGTGGTACGCGATGATCACGAACACCGCTCCGCCGGCCTGTACGAGGTAGCGGCCGAAGCCCAGGATGGACCCCAGCAGCACGAGCAGCAGCGGCGTGTTGCGGCCCAGCGTCGTGAACAGCACGCGCAGGCTCAGGGCCTCGCCCGTGTCGGGTCGGGCACGTTCCCGGGTGTTGACGAACGCCAGCAGGTACAGCCCCATCCCCACGAACGCTGAGATGCCCACCGCGAGCGACCATCCGGTGGCCGTGGTCGTGCCGCCGCTGAGCAGCTGCGCCAGCCACGGCATGCCGAGCGTCGCGAGGCCGAGCGAGATCCCTCCGTACGCCCGGACCTGCGAGATGACGCCTGTCCGCTCGGCAGGGTCGGGGAACGCGGACCCGATGAGACCCCAGTACGGGACGTCGCAGGCGGTGTACGAGATGCCCCAGAGGAAGAAGACGACGCCGAAGAAGGCCAGCTTGCCCGTCTCGGGGAGGTCCGGGACGGCGAACAGCAGCGTCGTGAGCAGGGCCACGGGCATTGCGGAGAACAGGATGAACGGCCGCATCTTGCCCCAGCGGGTGCGGGTCTTGTCGACGATGCTGCCCATGACGGGGTCGCTCACGGCGTCGAAGATCTTGGTGGCGGCGAGGATGCCGGTCACCACCGCCATCCCGGCGACGCTGATGTGGGCGTACTGCAGCAGGTAGACGAGGATGAACGTGGTCACGGTCGTCAGGATGAAGTTCTGGCCGAAGCCGGCGACGACGACCGAGACCCGCTGCCGGCGGTGGCTCACGGGTGAGCCAACAAGGTCCATCACCGCTCCAGCATGATCGTCTTGACCTCGAACGGCCCGAACGGCACGCGGTCGAGGTCCACCTCGCCGAGGCTTCGCTCCAGCAGGTCGGTCTCGTGGGCACCCGTGTGGGCGAGGGCGGTGCGGACGGAGGTCGTTGTGGCCTGTCCCAGGCTCTCGTACAGCCGCAGCACGACGCCCCCACCGTCCTCCGCGACCTTGAGGGTGTCGACGACGACTCCCGGGTCGGAGCTGGACACGACGCTGTCGAGGCGTCGGCCGGGCACGAGAAGGAGAGGGTTGTTGAGCCGGTAGCCCTCCCGGACGACAGCCGCCAGGTCACCGGGAGCGAACGGCATGAACGCGTACGTGAAGTGGTGGCTCCCCCGGTCGGCCGTCCTGTCGGGGAACGTCGGCGCGCGCAGGAGGTTGAGACTGATGAGGCCGTTCTTCGCACGGTGCCCGTACTTCGCGTCGTTGAGCAGCGCGAACCCGCCGCGGGCGTCCTCGGTCGCGACCCACCGGTGCGCGCACACCTCGAACTGCGCCCGCTCGACCACGTCGCGCTCGGTCGTGGGTCGGGCGATGTGCCCGAACTGGATCTCGCACCTCACGGTGTCCGCGTACCTCACGGGCCGGAACTCCGCCCTGAGCATCCGGTGCGTCTCGTGCCACTCGACGCGCGTGTCGAACGAGACCACCGCGCTGCCCACCTCGAGCGTGACCCGCTGCTCGACGAGTCCGTTCGGCAAGGGGTAGGTGCTGGTACGGACCACCGTCGGCCCGTCCTGGAACGACCGGGACTGTGACGCCACGAGGACCTTGGGGGACCTCGTCACGTAGCCCGCGTCGATGTCCCAGGCGTCGAAGGGGAACTGGTAGGGGTCGTCGTGCAGTACGAGCCGGTTGAGCCCCGAGCGGGCGTGCTCGGCGCCGGACGCGTCCGTACAGGACGTGATCTCCCCCGACTCGGAGAACCTCAGGGTCAGGATGCCGTTGCTGATCGTGTCCCCGTCACTGCTGAGCAGGTCCGAGGGATCAACCGCCTCGAGGGGCGCTGAGGCGTAGGGAGCGACCTCGGCCCGGTACCAGCGGCCTTCGTGCCGGACGTGGTCGACGCGCGCGAACGAGGTGAGGTTGAGCGCGGACAGCCGGTCGTCGGCCACGGGCAGCCTCCTCGTCAGGGCGTCGAGGTAGCAGCCGAGCCCCTTCTCGATCCGTCTGTACGTGTCGCGGGCCTCACGGTGCACACGAGGAATCGACGAGCCGGGGATGATGTCGTGGAACTGGTTGAGCAGGACGTCACGCCAGTGCTGGGCGAGCGGCTCGCGGCTGTCGTCGCCGACGATGACGGCGAGGGCCTCGGCATTGTGGAGGAGCCGCTCCATGAGCCGGTTCCCCTGCTTCATCGCTGCTTGCGTCGTGTACGTGCCCTGGTGCGTCTCCAGGTACAGCTCGCCCGTGTGGGCGTGCTCGATGGGGCGCTGCTCCAGCTCGGCGAAGAAGGTCCGCGCGAACGACGGCTGGATCCGGGGCAGCCCGTACAGGTCCTGCTCGCGGGCGAGCAGCTCGTGGTGGATCTCGCCCGGCCCGCCGCCGCCGTCACCCGCCCCATACACGAGCAGTGCCGTGCCGAGCTCCTGCTCGGGGTACTGCCGCAGCCCCCGCAGCAGCCCGTCGGCGGCGGCCCGGCTGTTGTAGTCGCCCTCCGGCGGCATGTGGACCAGCACGCTCGAGCCGTCGATGCCGGTCCAGGTGAAGGTCCGGAAGGGGAAGCTGTTGACCTTGTTCCAGCTCAGCTTGATCGTCTGGAACCAGTCCATGCCCGTCTTGCGCAGGATCTGCGGCAGGTTGCCGTTGTAGCCGAACGTGTCGGGCAGCCAGCACAGGCGCAGGTCCTCAGGAGTGAGGCCGAACTCGTCCACGAGGAACCGGTGGCCGACGAGCGCCTGGCGGACGAGGGACTCGCCGCTGGGGAGGTTGGTGTCGGGCTCGACCCAGAAGCTGCCTTGCAGCTCCATGCGGCCGGCGGCGACCGCCTCCTTGATCCGGGCGAAGAGGGCCGGCTGGTGCTGCTTCATCCACCACAGCTGCTGCGGCTGGCTCGTCCCGTACA
>JACRAA010000017.1 GCA_016213595.1 Actinomycetota bacterium
CTCGACGCCGCCCGCGAAGAGGATCTGCATCCCGACGCAGATGCCGAGCACGGGGCGCCCGCCCGCGAGGCGGCGGCCGATGATCCGCTCCCCCTTGATCGCGCGCAGACCCTGCATGCAGGCGGCGTAGGCCCCGACCCCGGGCACGACGAGGCCGTCTGCGGCGAGCGCGGTGTCGAAGTCGGACGTCAGGGTGACCGACGCGCCGGCGCGCTCGACCGCGCGCACGACGGACCGCAGGTTGCCCGAGCCGTAGTCGAGGACGACGACGTCAGGCCCCGGCTCACCGGTCACAGGGAACCCTTGGTGGAAGGCACGCCCGTCTCGCGCGGGTCGATCGCCACGGCGTCGCGGAACGCGCGTGCGAACGCCTTGAACTGCGCCTCCACGATGTGGTGCGGGTCGCGGCCGGCGAGCACGCGGACGTGCAGGCCGAAGTGGCCGTGCTGGGCGATCGACTCGAAGACGTGCTGGGTCAGCGAGCCCGCGTAGAGCACGCCGGAGCCGCCGATAGCCGCGTAGACCTGGCCCTCGGGCTCACCGGTGTGCACGCAGTAGGGGCGACCCGAGACGTCGACGACGGCCTGGACCAGCGCCTCGTCGAGCGGCACGGTGGCGTCGCCGAAGCGGCGGATGCCGGACTTGTCCCCCAGCGCCTCCCGCAGCGCCTGCCCGAGGACGATCGCGGTGTCCTCGACGGAGTGGTGAGCGTCGATGTGCGTGTCACCGTCGGTGTGCACGACGAGGTCGGTGAGCGAGTGACGCGCGAAGGCGTCGAGCATGTGGTCGTAGAACCCGACGCCCGTGGACACGTCGGAGCGCCCCGTGCCGTCGAGGTCGACCTCGACCCTGACCTGGGACTCCTTGGTCGTGCGCTCGATCCGCGCCGTGCGGCTCATGCGGGCTCCTTCGTGAGGTCGTGGGTCTTCATTGTCTCCGTGAGCGCCGAGCGGAACGCCGCCATCTCATCCGCGGTGCCGACCGAGACCCGCAGCCAGCCGTCCGGCCCGGTCTCGCGGATCAGCACACCGCGGTCCACCAGACCCTGCCAGACCGCGTGCCGGTCGGCGAACCGGCCGAAGAGGACGAAGTTGGCGTCCGAGTCGGCCACCTCGTGACCCTGCTCGCGGAGCCAGGCCACGGTGGCGTCGCGCTCGACCCGCAGGTCGTCGACGTGCGCCAGCAGCTCGTCGACGTACGACAGGGCGACGCTCGCGGTCGCCTGCGTCGTCGCGGAGAGGTGGTAGGGCAGCCGCACGATCCGCAGGGCGTCGCAGATCGCCGGGTCGGCGGCCAGGTAGCCGAGCCGCGCACCGGCGAGGGCGAACGCCTTGCTCATCGTGCGGGTGACCACGAGGTTGCGGTGGTGCGGCAGCAGCTCGAGGGCGCTCGGCGTGCCCGACCGACGGAACTCGCCGTAGGCCTCGTCGACCACCAGCAGACCGTCGTCGCCGACCGCCTCGCACAGCACCGACACCGCCTCCGGAGGCAGGGCCGTGCCCGTCGGGTTGTTGGGGCTGGGCAGCAGCACCACCGCGGGGCGCCGTTCCTCGACGAGCGCACGCGCGCGCCCGAGGTCGAGCCCGAAGTCCTGCTCCCGGTGGCCCACCGCCCACTCGGTGAGGGTGTTGCGGGCGTACTCGGGATACATCGAGTACGTCGGCGCGAAGCTGAGCGCGAGCCGCCCCGGGCCGCCGAAGGCCTGGAGCAGCTGCTGCATCACCTCGTTGGACCCGTTGGCCGCCCAGACCATGTCGGGCGTGATCCCGCTGCCGCCGGACGTGTTGAGGTAGGCCGCGAGCTGCTCGCGCAGCGCGACGAACTCGCGGTCGGGGTAGCGGTTGAGCTCGAGGGCCACCTCCGAGATCGCCTCCGACAGCGACGAGGCAAGTGCCTCGGACGGTGCGTAGGGGTTCTCGTTGACGTTGAGCTGCACCGGCGCCGCGTCGTGCGACATCTGGGGTGCACCGTAGGGCTCGATCCCCCGCAGCTCGTCACGCAGCGGGGGGAACGGTGTGCTCACCGATCGAACCGGACGGAGACGGCCTGCCCGTGGCCCGGCAGGTCCTCGGCCTCGGCCAGGGTGACCACGTGGTCGGCGACCTCGGCGAGCGCGGCCTGCGAGTAGTCGACGACGTGCATCGACCGGGTGAACGCGCGGACCGACAACCCGCTGGAGTGACACGCGCAGCCGGCCGTCGGGAGCACGTGGTTGGAGCCGGCGGAGTAGTCTCCGAGCGACACCGGCGCCCACGGCCCGACGAAGATCGCCCCGGCGTTGCGCACGCGGGCAGCGACGGCTGCCGCGTCGCGGGTCTGGATCTCGAGGTGCTCGGCGGCGTAGGCGTCGACCACCTGCACCCCCTGGTCGATGTCGTCGACCAGCACGATCGCGGACTGCGGACCGCCGAGGGCCGTGCGGATCCGCTCCGTGTGGCGGGTGGCGAAGACCTGCTTGTCGAGCTCGGCCTCGGTGGCGTCGGCCAGGGCGAGCGAGTCGGTCACCAGCACGGAGGCCGCCATCGGGTCGTGCTCGGCCTGGCTGATCAGGTCGGCGGCGACGAAGGCGGCATCGGCCGAGTCGTCCGCGAGGATCGCGATCTCGGTGGTGCCGGCCTCCGAGTCGATGCCGACCACGCCGCGCACCAGCCGCTTCGCCGCGGCGACGTAGATGTTGCCGGGACCGGTGACCAGGTCGACCGGACGGCACGGGCCCGCACCGTGGGCGAACATCGCGATCGCCTGGGCGCCGCCGACGGCGTACACCTCGTCGACCCCGAGGAGCGCGCACGCGGCC
>JACRAA010000176.1 GCA_016213595.1 Actinomycetota bacterium
ATGATGACGACGTTCTGTCGCTATGGGTCGGACGGGTGGCGCGGACTCACGCCCTTCTGGAGTACAACGTGGACAACGTTCACCGCTTCCTCGCTCGCCAGGTCGGTCAAGCGCCTGCCAGCAAGTCGGTGAAGGGCTTCGACCAGCTCGTCAGCGAATGCCGCAAACTGCTCAAACAGTCGGACGCAGGCCGAGAGATCGTGACGTCAGGAGACACTGCTCTGCTTGCAGCCAGGGAAGCGACGGGCTTCCGAAATCGGGTCGTCCATGACATGTGGCTCCTGGACCCCCTGCGGGAAGACTGGGAGCCACCTCGCTGGAACACCTTCCATCGATTGAGCGACGTGCAGGAAAGCTACAACTCGGCGAACGCGCAAGACCTCACGATGGTTGTCGACACTCACACCCTTCTGATGCGCACCCGCATGCGCGTTTCCGGACTCTTCATGGCACTCCATGCAACCTGGCCGGCGGGCCGCGCCCGGGTTGAGGGGTCGCCGGGTGATGACACCATGGCGAGATACGTCGCGCTGATGACAGACCGCTTCATCCTCCATGCGAATGGGGACTTCGACCTCACCTGACAGCGATGCATCGACCCGCCTCCGGCTTGCGGCGAAAGGCCGCGCGCGGCCCGCTGGCTGCCGAAGCTTCGCCGGTCCACTGCCGGCGGGCGACTGACTACTGCTACTCGGGCTGAAGATAGAGGCATTGGTGTCGTGGTCGAGCAGGATTGTCTTCGTGGTGGATGTACCTAGTCCAGCCTGTCTGATCCCAGAAGCCGTCGGCCTCACTGAATGCGAGCAATCGGCGATCTGGATACAACTCAGCAAGTAGTTGCAGCGTTGCGAAGCCGACACCTCGTCCGCGGTGTCGTTGACGGACCTCGATGAACTGGATCTTTACGAACTGACGTGGGTCTACGTCTCCGAGGTACTCGCCGGGATGGGTGCGCTCGATCATCTCGACCCGAGCGAGCTCAACACCGCGCTCGTCATGAACAGAGAGCAGCGTCGAGTCATGCTGAAAGATGCGGGGACGCCACCACTGCTCGTTGAATCCAGGCTGGTCACTGAAGCCGTCTGTTCGCTCGATCAAGGTGAGGTGCACGGGGACATCCTTCACCCCGCGGTTACTCGAAGTACTGGCGGCGAGGGTGACGCAGGCACGGGTGCGCCCATTGCTGATGAGCGGACGGATCAATCACTCCTCCGAGCCGTTGATTACTCACGCACCTACTCGTCGTCGGGCCACGCCTCGCCGGGTGGCCAGGGGTCCGGAAGGCCGAAGAACTGGTCCGCCCTCGTTGGAGCTGGGACCTCAACCAGCGTGCTGTCGGCAAGGCTCAGCGTGTAGCCCGGCAACGCAACCATGTCGGGAAGCTCGTGGACCGGGTTGGGGTGCCGCCACAGGGTCGTCTCCGCTCGCTGCACGTAGTACGGCATGAGCTGATTCACGAGGAGAACCCCTGAGACGTTGCGGTTGGCCCACTCCGGCGGCGTGCCGAAGTAGCCATCCGGCTGCCGGACTTCGCGGGTCACCATCGAGCCGTCGGGCGCGTCGCCGATCTGCACGGCGACGTGCCCGTACATGGCGTTGCCGCTGTGCCATCGGTCCCTGTCGTGGATGTACGTGCCGACCGCGATGATGAAGGGCGCCCCGAGGTCCCCGTACTCGTGGTGTTTCGTCGCCAGTGCCTTCTTGATCGCTGGTGCGTCATCGATGAAGTCGACGCCCGTGTGCCCGTAGACACCAATCGTCCGGTCGTTCGGTCTCGTACCTCTGGCCTCGGGCTTCTTCGGAACCGCCCTAAATGTGACCGCCCAGCCGTCGTACTCCCATCGACGCGTCGGCGCCGCATCCGGGTCCCACGAGGCATCGGGGTCGAGCGTCCCGAGCCAGCGCCGGAGGTCCCGACGAAGGCGTGCTGAGGCGGGTGGTGAGGTGCCTTCTTTGAGTTCGTCCAGCCACAGCATGAAGTTGGGGTCACCCAACCGATTCAACGTGTCAAACAGTACGGCTCGGCGCTGCGCCGCCGCCTTCTCGGCTGGTGTCGAGCCTGGCGCGATGGCCTCGATGAAGAATCGGAGGTCGTCGCGCTCTGCCAGGAAGTCCGGGCGGCGACTGGTGCCCTGGACCTCCGGGTGGATTGTGACGGTGTATCCAGCCCTGATGAGGCTCTCGTGCAGGTAGAGCTCAAGGAACGCGCTGCGGAACTGCTCGTCGTCGCGGGACCGGAACCGCTGGCGCAGGTCGTTGTACTCCTGCTCACTCGGCATGCGGTCGAGCCACTCTTGCATGAGGGCACGAGGGTGCTCCCAGTAGTCACCCGCGATGCGATTGTGGAACTCGAAGCTCGACTCCTGATGGGTTGAAGGTGCGGTGTCGGTTCGGCCGAAGTCGTCGAACAGTGGTTGGCGTTGTTCCCCCATGCCGGATAGCGTGCCAGCACCCGCCGACAGTGGCGTGATCACGCGCGTTGTTGTCTGGCGCGGTTGGACGCGGCGTCTAACTGGGCGAAATGCATCAAGGCTCGCCGCCGGAAGCTCGCGATCTCCGTTGCATCGCGACGCCCGGAATCAGGTGGGCGGAGGACGCTTGGAGTTGCCCCAGCCCTCCTTGCCGACGATGTCGCCCGTTCTCTCGGGGAGGTCGATGGGCGGGAGGTAGTCGTCAGTGCGGTTGAAGACGTCGTCGTTGAGCATCTTCTCGACCGCCTCGCCGTGGCCCTCGGCGGCGGCGACCTTCACCAGGTCGAGCCGACAGATGTCGTCGTAGGGCGCGGCCTCGCAGGCGGTCTCGGCAATGGTTCGCGCCACGTCGAGCTCACCCTTTGCGAGCGCGTCGACGACGAGGAGGTGCGCGGTGTCGACGATCGCGCAACCGACCGTCTCGTGGACCCGTTCGGTGTCGAGTAGCCAACTCCAGCCCTTGTCGCGTAGCAGGCTGAACGGAAGCCCCTGGACCAGGGACATGGCGGTCCGCAGGTCCGTGATGCCGTCCGCGCCGCGCGCCTGGCCGCGGGCACGCAAGCGACGGAACAGGTCCAGGTCAACGAGCACGTCCAGCACTTGGTAGGTCTTCACGCCGGTCTCCAGATAGACCGGTGATTCGTTGGCTGGCGGCAGGTAGGGGCCACCTGTGCGAGGGTTCGTGCCGAGCCAGTCGCGCAGTGCGCTGACTTCTGTCCTGGCCCGAGACGCGGCGACTCCGAACGTGTCGGCCATCTCGCTGGCGGTGGCGCCCTTGGGGTGCAACGCGAGATAGGCGAGGATCTCGATGAAGTACGGTCGGCGCTTGAGGATGACCGGCTTGACCTCGCCGTACGCTTCGGCGTTCACCGCGCCGAGGACAGCCAGACGAGGGCGCTCCACTTCGGCGTCGAACCAGTCGGCGACGTCTTGGTCGAGCGTTGGATCGGCTTCCTCGACCGTGCGACGGACCTGCTCTGGCACGACCGGAGCCAGAGTCTCGACATCCTCGACGGTGGTCGCGGCAACCTCGACGTACTCTCCGGCCGACTCGGGCAGGAGTGAGCCTTCGCCAGCCGGTCCCTCCTCGCGAACGTCGGTCAGCTCTTCGCGGAGGGCGCCGGCCTGGTCAGCGAGTGCCATCCAACCGTCGGCGGCCTGCTCGAAGGGCGCGATCTTGACCGGCTCGCTGTCGCGGGTGAGGTCGACGATCGCAGCGCACGCCTTCGCCTCCTCGCTGGTCAGTCCGGCGGCTTCGAGGTCGAGTCCGAGGGAGGGCGCACGCAGACGCCCGGTCGGATCGACCTCGATGACCGTGGATGCGCGGAGGGGCGCAGCCAGGGACACCAAGGCCGTGCCGATCCGGGAGGTCGGCGAGTGAAGGAGCGGTGCAAGTTCGTCCGTCCCGTCGCCGGTCGTGATGACCACGCCGTACGGGTCGGGGTCTCCCCAGCCGTTCTCCTGCGACGCGGTGAGGGAGCGGACCAGAGAGGGGACCACCTGCTCGCCGGTCTCGTGATGACGCAGGCGGAGGCTGTCGAGCGGAGCGAGTTCCTCGCCCAGGCCGATCACGTTGACCTCGACGATGGCCGACCACGGGTTGAGGGCGAGTTCGGCAGCGATGTGTCGCGCGAGTGCCTTGCCGCGCTCCGGGTCACCGGCCAGTGCGACGACGCAGAGTTGCTCCAGGTTCACGAGGTGGAGGCCGTCATCGTCCTGCCCGATGGTGACGAGCAGTGGGTAGGGCGGCAGCACGTCGCTGCGCTCGGGCAAAGCTTCACCGAGGGCGAGGCGCCAGTCGGAGCCTGCGCCAGTCCACGGTCCCGGAAGGTCTGCGTCCTCGGCGAGGTGCAGGGTCACCGTGCCTTTGGCGAGCGTGGCGGTGACGACCTGGGGCAGCGCTCGACCTGCGTCCGAGCACTTGCCGGCGAGGTGCATCAGCGCCCCGTCGAGATCCTCGATGACCTTGGTCAAAGGCGCCCCCGCGACGAAGGCGGTCTTCTCG
>JACRAA010000181.1 GCA_016213595.1 Actinomycetota bacterium
AGATGCTCGAGCACCTGCGCAGCGCGACCCAGATCCTCCAGACGATCGCGGAGACGCTCAAGTTCGACGCTGACACCCAGGCCGCGACCAAGTCGGCGATCGAGTCGTTCAAGGGCCAGTTCCGGACCTCCGACGGCCATCTCCTGCGCGACGAGGACCAGCACGTGCACGTCGCCCGCGAGGACATCCACCAGGAGGAGATCATCGCGACGAACCGGAAGGCGCGCTGACGCATGCCGGCCAGCCTTCGGCAACTCAGAGAGCGGCGTCGCTCGGTCCAGACGACCAAGAAGATCACCCGGGCGATGGAGCTCATCGCGGCGTCCCGGATCGTCAAGGCGCAGCAGGCTGCCCAGGAGTCGCTGCCGTACACGCGGGAGCTCAACCGCGCCGTCGCGGCCGTCGCATCCTTCTCGGGGTACGACCACCCGCTGACCCACGAGGAGGAGCACCCGACGCGCGCGGCCGTGCTCATCGTCACGTCGGACCGTGGCCTGGCCGGTGCGTACTCGACGAACGCGATCAAGCTCGGTGACCGTCTGATCTCCACCCTCCGCGACGAGGGCAAGGAGGTCATGACGTTCATCACGGGCCGCAAGGGGATCGGCTACTTCCAGTTCCGCGGCCGCAACATCGCCCAGTCGTGGCACGGGTTCTCCGACAAGCCGAACCACCACCACTCCGACGAGGTGGCGGACGCCCTCATCAACGCGTTCCTCACACCGACCGCCGAGGGCGGCGTGGACGAGATCCACGTGGTCTACACGCGCATGGAGTCCATGCTCATCCAGGAGCCCCGCGTCCGCAGGGTCCTGCCGCTCCGGGTGGTCCGCGACGCCGTCAACCCCGAGCCCCAGCCCGAGGGACCGCTCCCGCTGTACGAGTTCGAGCCGGACCCCGTGACGGTGCTCAACGCCTTGCTGCCGCTGTACGTGAGGAACCGGATCCACTTCTACCTCATGCAGGCGGCCGCGTCCGAGCTGGCGAGCAAGCAGAAGGCCATGAAGTCGGCGACGGACAACGCCGAGCAGCTCATCCAGAAGCTCATCCGCGACGCCAACCAGGCACGGCAGTCGCAGATCACCCAAGAGATCACCGAGATCGTCGGCGGCGCTTCGGCGCTCGCCGAGTCGAACCACGAGGAGTAACCATGACCGCCACCATGACCGCCACCGACTCGGCCGCTCCCACTCAGGGCGTCGGGCGCGTCGCCCGGGTCATCGGCCCGGTCGTCGACGTGGAGTTCGCGCCGGACGAGATGCCTGACATCTACAACGCGCTCACCATCGAGATCGACGTCAACGGGGCCAAGCGGTCGATGACCCTCGAGGTCGCGCTGCACGTCGGCGACAACGTCGTCCGCGCCATCGCCCTGAAGCCGACCGACGGCATGAGGCGCGGGGCCGTGGTGTACGACACGGGAGCGCCGATCAGCGTGCCCGTCGGCGACGTGACCAAGGGTCGCGTCTGGAACGTCACCGGCGACTGCCTCAGCGAGGACGCCTCCACGTTCACCGTCTCCGAGCGCTGGCCGATCCATCGCGACGCGCCGAAGTTCGACGAGCTCGAGAGCAAGACGGAGATGCTGCAGACCGGCATCAAGGTGCTCGACCTGCTCACCCCGTACGTCCAGGGCGGCAAGATCGGCCTGTTCGGAGGCGCCGGCGTCGGCAAGACGGTGCTCATCCAGGAGATGATCTACCGCATCGCCCACAACTTCGGCGGCACCTCGGTGTTCGCCGGTGTGGGGGAGCGCACCCGTGAAGGAAACGACCTCATCCACGAGATGATCGAGGCCGGTGTCATGAAGGACACCGCTCTGGTCTTCGGACAGATGGACGAGCCGCCGGGCACCCGGCTCCGCGTGGCGCTGTCGGCCCTCACCATGGCCGAGTACTTCCGTGACGTCCAGAAGCAGGACGTGCTGCTGTTCATCGACAACATCTTCCGCTTCACCCAGGCGGGCTCCGAGGTCTCCACCCTGCTGGGCCGCATGCCGTCGGCGGTCGGCTACCAGCCGAACCTCGCCGACGAGATGGGCCAGCTCCAGGAGCGCATCACCTCGACCCGGGGTCACTCCATCACGAGCATGCAGGCCATCTACGTACCGGCCGACGACTACACGGACCCGGCGCCGGCGACGACGTTCGCCCACCTCGACGCCACGACCGAGCTGTCGCGTGAGATCGCCTCGCGTGGCCTGTACCCGGCCGTCGACCCGCTGACGTCGACCTCCCGGATCCTCGACCCGCAGTACATCGGCAAGGAGCACTACGACACCGCCGTACGCGTCAAGCAGATCCTGCAGCGCAACAAGGAGCTCCAGGACATCATCGCGATCCTCGGTGTCGACGAGCTCTCCGAGGAGGACAAGATCGCCGTGGCCAGGGCCCGCCGCATCCAGCAGTTCCTCAGCCAGAACACGTACATGGCGGAGAAGTTCACGCAGGTCCCCGGCTCGACCGTACCGCTCGCCGAGACGATCGAGAGCTTCAAGATGATCTGCGACGGTGAGGTCGACCACATCGCCGAGCAGGCGTTCTTCAACGTGGGCGGCCTCGAGGACGTCATGAAGAAGTGGGACCAGCTCCAGAAGGAAGGCGCCTGAGCCATGGCCGAGCCGTTCTGGGTGGAGATCGTTGCCGCGGACCGGCGGGTCTGGGAGGGCGAGGCCATCTCCGTGGTCGCCCGGACCACCGAAGGCGACATCGGTCTCCTCGCGCGGCACGAGCCGATGATCGCTCCGCTGGTCGCGTCCACGGCTGAGGTCACCACCCCTGACGGGCGACGCGAGGTCGTGGTCGTCGATGGCGGGTTCCTGTCGGTCACGCCCACGCGCGTCGCGTTGATCTCGCCGTTCGCCCAGCTGGCTCACGAGATCTCGCTCGCGGAGGCGGAGCACGAGCTCCGTGAGGCGCAGAAGGCCCTCGACGCGGGCGACAACAGCGAAGAGGTCCACCGCCACTACCAGCGTGCACGCGCCCAGATCCGCGCCGTGCATCTCGTCGCCTGATTCCTTGTCGTGCTGCACAGCCTCGGTAGCCGGGGAGCCCGGACCTGGGCTGCGGGCGGAAGCTGTCGCCGGAACCGACCTAGTACAGTCTCGCCATGACCTGGCTGGGGGACACCGAAGCGGGGCTGCTCGTGGCTCTCGTCCTGGTTCTCCTGTGGTTGGCGTGGGTCTTCGGGCGCCGGCGCTGGCTGGGTCGCCAGGGCGGTACCTTCGACTGCTCCGCCCGGCTGAACACGACGATCTCGGGTCGCGGCTGGGTGCTGGGCGTCGCCCGCTACTCGGACGACTGGCTCGAGTGGCACCGGGTCTTCGGCCTCAGCGTCACCCCCAAGCTGCGCTTCCACCGGGGCAACACCGCCATCGTCGACCAGCGGACTCCCAGTGCGCGGGAGACGCTCGCGCTGTACGAGGGGCAGCGGATCATCAGCCTTGTGGGTGCCTTGTCCGACGACAGGCCGGTCGAGATCGCCCTCGGCAGCCAGGAGCTCACCGGGCTCATGTCCTGGTTCGAGGGCGCTCCACCTGGACGCGGACGCGTCGAGCCTCGTACCGGCTAGGGCCGCCGGCGAACGAAGTGCCGGGTCGGGCTCGGGAGCAGCGGGTGGTCTGGTCTACTCGGGGCGCGGCGCAGGGGCCTGGCGCGATGCGCCGGGCACCCACAGTATGTCTCCGTCCCGGCGGTTCGCGACGCGGGCGAAGATGAACAGCAGGTCGGAGAGCCGGTTCAGGTAGGTGACGGCAAGCCCGCTGATCCCGCCTGGCGTGTCCACGCCGAACTCGTCGACAGCCCTCCAGGCGATGCGCTCCGCGCGGCGGCACGTCGTCCGGCAGATGTGGAGATGGGCCGCCCCGGTCGTACCGCCGGGCAGTACGAACGAGCGGAGCTCCGCGAGCCCGGACATGTACTCGTCGCACCAGCGCTCGAGTCGCTCGACCGAGGACGCGATGATCCGCAGGGGCTCGGTCTCGGCGTCGGGGTTCAGCGGAGTAGCGAGGTCCGAGCCGAGGTCGAACAGCTCGTTCTGGATCAGCCGCAGCGCGTCCACCATCGAGAGCGACAGCTCGCCGTGCGAGAGCGTGACGCCGATGGCCGAGTTGAGCTCGTCCACCGTGCCGTACGCCTCGACCCTGAGGTCCGTCTTCGGTACGAGCGAGTTGTCGACGAGGCGAGTGGTGCCGCGGTCGCCCGTACGGGTGTAGATGCGCGTGAGGTGGACCATGCCGGCGAGCCTAGCAACGACGCCGCGTCGGCTGCCGTCCACGGCACGGCCTGTGGCAGGCTGTCCCGGTGATCCGCACAGCCCTCGCCATGCTTCTGGCCGTCCTCGTCCTGTCCTCCTGCGCGTCGACGACCAGCGCGGGAGCGGGCTCGGCCCGTACGACCGGAGCCGGCCTCGCCTCGTCCTCCCCAGGGACCGTGAGCTGTACCTATGTCACGGCGTCGACCCCGGTGAAGCCCGTTGACCCGCCATCGGGCAGGAACGTGCCGGCGACGGGCACCGCCGTGGTCGTCCTGACTACCAACGCGGGTCCCGTCACCATCACCATGGACCGAGCGAAGACGCCGTGCACGGTCAACTCGTTCCTGTCTCTGGCCCAGCAGCGGTACTTCGACGCGACGAGCTGTCACCGGCTCGTCAATGCCGGGATGTACCTGCTGCAGTGCGGTGACCCGTCCGGTACGGGCATGGGCGGTCCCGGGTACACGTTCCGTGACGAGACGTACGCCACGGACTCCTTCCCGGCCGGCACCGTCGCGATGGCGAACGCAGGCCCCAACACGAACGGCTCCCAGTTCTTCCTCGTCTACGCCGACACCCCGCTGCCGCCGCAGTACACGGTCTTCGGTCACATGGACGCAGCGGGCACCAAGGTCGTGGCCGCGATCGCGGCCGACGGCCAGGACTCCTCGAACCAGGCCGGCGGCGGCAAGCCGAACAACCCCGCGAAGATCCTGTCCGTCACGCTCGGGTGATGCCTCAGCCCGTGCTCGCCGCCCACTGACGCAGGGTGGCGGTCACGACCTCCGGCTGGTCGGCGTGCACCCAGTGGCCCGCGCCCTTCACCACGACCAGTCGGACGTGGGGGAACAGGGCGCGCATCGTGGGCAGCTGGTCGCGGCTCACGTAGTCGGATCGGTCGCCGCCCAGCCACAGGACCGGCCCGTCGTACGTCCCGTCCACCGACGGCCAGCCCCCGATGCGGGCGATGCCACGGCGCAGGCCCACGAGGTTGGGCCGCCAGTCCCAGCCCGCGTCGGTCCGCTGCAGCCCCTGGAGCAGGAACGCCCGTACCACCGGGTCGGGGGCGGCCGAGCTCAGCCGGGCATCCGCATCGGCACGGGTCGTGATGGTCGACCGGTCGATGGCGAGCATCGCATCGAGGTAGCGGACGAACTCCTCCGCCGTACTTTCGGTGGGCGAGATGTCGACGACCGCCAGCCGGGCGACCAGCTCGGGATGGGCCAGGGCGACCAGCATCGCGACTTTGCCCCCCATCGAGTGCCCGACCAGGGTCACGGGTCGACCCGCCTCCTCGCGGAGCAGGCTCGCCACGGCTTCTGCCATCGCCTCGTACGACACCTCCGTCGACCACGGCGAACGGCCGTGGTCCGGCAGGTCGACGAGCAGGCTGCCGGCGGGACGAAGGGCCTTGGCGATGCTCGACCAGTTCTTCCCCTGGCCGAGCAGGCCGTGCAGGAACACGTACGACACGGGCTCGTCGCCCACCCGCGTCACGGCCAGGCTCATGGCCGGCGCTCCCAGCACGCGGTGTGCCAGTGGCGGCGGGCGTCGAC
>JACRAA010000182.1 GCA_016213595.1 Actinomycetota bacterium
CCGGGCCTGAGTGACTCCGCGACAGCCAAGGGCGCCAAGGCCGTGCTCGCGGCGACTGCTCCCCTGTTCCAGAGCGCCGACGGTACGGTGACGGGGACGCTCGACGCGCCCGCGTGGGACGCCATGTCGACGGCGATGGTGGGGGCGGGCCTGCTGAAGGCCCCGCAGCCCTCCTCGAGCGCGATGACCAACTCGTACGTGTAGCCGTCAGTACGCCCACCGGGGCTCGAACCCGGGACCCGCGACTTAAAAGGACGCTGCTCTAACCGACTGAGCTATAGGCGCAGCAGCAGTGTAGTCACCAAGCCTGACGCGGATCATCCGACTGTGGCGCCCGGGACCAGGACTGTACGGACGCGTGGCAGGCTTGGCCTCATGGACTGGCGGATCAACGTCGGGGCGGCCGCACTCGGGGCACTCGCGCTGACGCTGGCCCTCCTGTCGGATCGTCGCTCCCGCACGCGTCGGGAGCGAGAGGCCCTCCCGCCCGACCGGACCGTGCCAGGCCTCGCCGCCGGGGCCGTGCCCGCGTACGTGACCGCGGAGGCCGCGAACACCCCTCCGCGGGACAGGCCCCTTCCGCCCATTCCGGCTGCGGAACGCGAGACGCTGCGAGGCGCCGGTGGGACACCGCAGCTCGGCTCGGGCTGGGCGGACCCCCGCTTCGTGACCGACCAGGAGTCCGGCTGGGCCGTGCTCCACGACCCGGTCGTGGTCGTGGTCGACGAGGTGGGATCTGTCCGCGAGCTGCTCCCGCTGGTGGAGAAGGCCGCGGCGCTCGACCGGCCGCTCGTCGTGGTGGCCGGCGAGATCGAAGCCGACGCGCTCGACACGCTCGCGGTCAACGTCGTGCAGCAGCTGCGCCGCGCGCTCGTCGTGAAGCATCCCGCCACCGAGCTGCGCGCCGCGGCACTCGAGCTCGGCGTCGACGTGGTGGACAGGACGTCGCTGCAGGCGGGGTGGTGCCCCCCGGCAACGTTCGCCCACGTCACCGTCTGGGTCAGCTCCGTCTCCGGCAGCTGGTTCATGCGCTGATCCCCCTCGGGCGAGGAACGCCCGCGCGGGAATTACACCTTTGTTGTTCTCCGGAAACCCTCGACCCCTCATTCAGGAGCTGTCGCACCCCCTTGTCGGAGGCATTTCCGCGGGCATTTCGGGCGGCTAATAGAATTACATTGATGTAATTCATGCGACGTTTCATGAAGAACTTCTTCATAAGTGGCCATGGACCTGAGAAGGGCTTATGGTCTCGAAGCAGTGAGACAGCCGAGGCAGGTGTGTCTGCTGTGACGAATGTGACACAGGAGACGGAACTTGTCCGCGAAGGAGGAGTTTCGACGTGATCACGGTGCTGCGCGGGGGACGCGCAATAGCTGGTGCCGCGGCACTCGCGCTTGGGCTGACGGGCCTCGGGCTCGTCGTCGGACCGGCCGCTGTTGCCGACTCGGTGATGACGGCCACGACCGCCGTGAACGTTCGGCTCGCAGCCAGCACCGGCGCAGCTGTCGTGGGCGTCCTCCAGCCGGGCACGAGCGTCCAGGCCACTGGGCCGTCGACGAACGGCTGGACGAAGATCAGCTACAACGGCCGGACCGCCTACGTCTCGACCGCCTACCTAAAGTCCGCGACCGTCACCGCACCGACCGCCGTGAGCGCAGGTACGAGCGTCGCGGCGACGACCCTCGAGGCGGTTAACGTCCGGACCGGCCCCGACCTCTCGTCGACGGTGTGGACCGTCCTGCCGAAGGGTCAGTCGATCATCCTCACCGGTGTCACCCAGAACGGCTACAGCCAGCTGAGCGACGGGCACTGGGTCTCCAGCGCCTGGATCACGCTCGCCGCCACCCTCGCCACCACGGTCACCACGCCGACCCCCTCCCCCACCGCAACGCCGACCCCGCCTCCGCCGCCTCCGACCACAGCCGCACCGACGCCAACCAAGGCGCCGACCCCCACGGCCACACCCACGCCTGTCGTCCTCCCCGCCGTCACGGGTCAGGTACGGGCGACGGCCGCCCTCATGATCCGTACCACCTCCGGCTCCGACTTCGTCAGCCTGGGTGACGTCCCTGCCGGGACGATCCTCAACGTCACCGGTGTGGTCACGAACGGCGTCGCGCAGATCGTCTACGAGGGTGCGGTGCGCTGGGTCAACGCCAGCTACATCGTGCCCGTCACCGCCATCGGCCCCGTCTCGAACGCCGCGTCGGTGATCGTGAGCTTCGCGCTGTCGCAGGTCGGCAAGGCCTACGTGTGGGGCGGCAACGGGCCGAACGCGTACGACTGCTCGGGACTCACCGTCGCTGCGTACAAGGCGGCTGGGATCACGATCCCGCGCACCTCGTACTCGCAGTGGACCATCGGCACCCCGGTGAGCCTCGCCAACCTCAAGCCCGGCGACCTCGTCTTCTACTACTCGGGCATCAGCCACGTCGGCATCTACATCGGCAACGGGCGCATCGTGCACGCCGCCAACCCCACCTCGGGTGTCACGACGTCCTCGGTGACCTCCATGCCGTTCCAGGGCGGTCGTCGCGTCGTCTGAACGCGCTGTCCCTGGTCCGACGGTACGTCCCGAGGTCAGCCCCAGCCCCAGGCGTGCAGGCGCTCGTCGCTGATCCCGAAGTGGTGTGCGATCTCGTGGGCCACGGTCACGCCCACCTCGTCGACGGCCTGCTCGTACGTGTCGCAGAACGCCAACGTCGGGTTCCGGAACACGTAGATGCGGTCGGGCAGGACCCCCGCGTAGTGCGAGTCGCGCTCGGTGAGCGGGATGCCCACGTAGAGCCCGAGCAGGTCGGGCTCGTCCTCGGGCGCGTCGTCCTCGATGAGCAGGACGGCGTTGTCGACCATGGCGAGCAGCTCCTGCGGGACGCGCGCCAAGGCCTGGTCGACCAGGACGTCGAAGTCCTGGGGATCCAGCTGGAGCGGCACGCGCTTCAGGATATCGAGCGCATTGCGCCACATTCGTACCGGTCGCGCGCCACCTCGTACAGGCCGAGCTCGGCCCGCGTGGGTCGTACACCAGCCGCGAGGTCGCCCCGGACGGACTGCTGGCCTAGACTGATCCCCGGCTCCGGCCACGTCCCCATCGTCTAGCGGCCTAGGACTCCGCCCTTTCAAGGCGGTAGCGCCGGTTCGAATCCGGTTGGGGATGCGATCGACCCAAGTGGCGGCATGCGCCGTCCGTTGGCTATAGTTCACGAGGCCCGCTAGCCGGGCTGGCCGTCAAGGCCCCGTAGCGCAGCTGGTTAGCGCGCCGCCCTGTCACGGCGGAGGTCGCGGGTTCGAGTCCCGTCGGGGTCGCGCAGTGCCGGGCGCGTCGAGTCAGACGCTCCCCCTGGCCAGGTAGCTCAGCTGGTAGCAGCGTTCGCCTGAAAAGTGAAAGGTCGCCGGTTCGACCCCGGCCCTGGCCACCAGACCCCGCTCCGGCAGGGTTTTCGCGTCTCTCTGGCAGTGTGGGACACATGCCGGACCGGTTCACGAAGCGTACGGCTCCCGGCGCAGCCTTGTACGAGGCCTCCGGACTGAGGTGGCTCGCCGCTGTCCCGGGCGGCGCTCCCGTCGTCGAGGTCGTCTCGGCCAGCGAGCGCGAGATCGTGCTGGAGCGGCTTGTCCCTGCCGCACCCACCCGGGAGGCTGCCGCGGAGCTCGGGCGACGGCTCGCGGTGACGCACGATGCGGGAGCACCCGCGTTCGGAGCGCCACCCAAGGGGTGGGACGGTGACGGCTGGATCGGGACGGAGCCGATGAGCCTGCACCCCTCCGACAGCTGGGGACGCTTCTACGCCGAGCAGCGGTGCCTTCCCTACGCACGGAGGGCGCACGCCCGCGGCGGCCTCGACCGGGAGGGCCTCTCTGTGGTCGACAAGGCTTGTACGCGGATCGCGGACGGTGTGTACGACGACGAGGCACCGCCGGCACGGATCCACGGGGACCTGTGGTCCGGCAACGTCTTCGCGACGGCCCGCGGCTTCGTCCTCATCGACCCTGCCGCGCACGGCGGTCACCGCCTCGCAGACCTGGCGATGCTGGCCCTGTTCGGCGCGCCGTACCTAGACGTCATCCAGGAGGCGTACGAGACTGCCACGCGCTGGTTGCCGACCGGCTGGGGGGCCCTCCTGGGCCTCCACCAGCTTCATCCGCTGCTCGTCCACGCGGCCATCTTCGGGGGCGGCTACGGCGACCGCGCGGCGAGCGTGGCCCGCCGCCTCCTCTGAGGTCGCCGAGAGGACCTGTACGTGCCGGCGAGAGGAGTTGTACGGCCCAGTACCTACAGGTCCTCTCGCGAACGTGTACAGGTCCTCTCGGGAACGCGTACAGGTCCTCTCGCGAACGTGTACAGGTGCTCTCGCGAACGCGTACAGGTCCTCTCGCGAACGCGTACAGGTGCTCTCGCGAACCGAGGGCGGCGGGCTGCACCGTCAGTGGAGGTAGGCGCCCTCCCAGCGGCGGATCTCGTCGGCGAAGCGCTCCCTGACGAGCTTCGAGGACAGCACGACGTCGTGGACCGCGCCCTCCAGCCGTACGAGCGTCAGGTGCGGCCCGAGGCAGTGCGCCTTCGCGGCCAGCCGGGACACGTCGAGGACGGAGTCCACGCCGAGGAGGTCCTCGGACCAGCGGCGACGGAAGTCGCTCCGGCCCGAGGTGACCATGAGGATCGGGCAGTCGATCGCCAACCCGCCCGACACCTTGTCGTGGCCGGCCATGACGGCCGTCAGCCAGGCGGAGCGGGTGGGGTTCGAGGGGTTGCGCTTGAGGTCCGGGTCGTACGACCAGGTGCCATCGCCCAGCTCCTCGAGCGTCCTCGCGTAGAGGCCGTTGTCCGAGATCGGCAGGACGAACGTGCCGGCTCGAGTCGCCAACCCCCGGACGATGGGCGGCACCAGCGCTCGTACCAGCGCCGAGCCCTGGAGGTCGATCCACGGAGAGTTGAGGACGAGCCCCGCCAGGGTCGCGGGGTGCCTGTCGGCCCACAGCGCGGCGACCAGGCCGCCCGTGGAGTGCGCGTACAGCACGACGCTCTCGTGGTTCCTTGCGACCCGCTCGACAGCCGCGTCGATCTCGAGGTCATACTCAGCGAGGTCCTCGATGTAGCCCGGCATCATGCCGGCGCGGAGGCTGCGTCCGTACCGCCGCAGGTCGAGGGCGTAGAAGTCGTAGCCGAGCTCGTCCCACCACTCGGCGACATGGGTCTGGAAGAAGTAGTCGTTCCAGCCGTGGATGTACAGGACGGCCCGGCTGTGGCGACGGCTGCTGCGCCGGACCAGCGTCGCGACGAGAGTCTCGTCGCCGACCTCGGGGTCGATCTCCTCCGGGTGCCGCCGGACGCCGACCAGCTCCATGTCGCGGGCGTGGTAGCCAGGGATGAGCTCGTCGTCGCGCCAGTCGCGCCAGAGGACGTGGGGTGCCCGGGGAGTGTCGAGGGGCGCCTCGAGCGGGTCACTGACCTCGTGGCCGCCCTCGGTGTCTGAGGTCACGGCACGGGTCGAGGGCTAGCCCGAACGGCGCAGCGGCCAGGACTCGTCGTCGTCGTCCTCGTCGAACTCGTCGGCGTCATCGTCAGAGGCCTCGGCGAGATCCGCGTACTGGTCTGGGATCTCCTCCGACGGGCTGCGAAGCTCTCGCTCCAGCGATGAGAAGTCCGTGGATACCGACCTGTACTTCAGTTCTCTGGCGACTTTCGTCTGCTTCGCCTTCGCACGGCCGCGCCCCATAGAGCCAGCCCCCTCGCCTGTGTTCGCTCGCGGAGTGGCCGCGGCACATTGTTGTCAGTTCGTGGAAGCCAGATTACCGGAGCACACCAGATCCACCAACCTTGCTGGGCAGCCCGTCTTCCCGCTGCGCGGAGAGCGCTGCGCACGTCCTGCCAGGGCCGCTGGCTCGTCAGCCGGCGTGAACCCCGTCGAGGCGTACGGACCCGTCGCCGTGGTGGATCTCGCCGCAGACCCAGGACCCGACTCCCCGCTCGGTGAGGATCCGCTGCGCCTCGTCCACGGACGTCTCGGGCAGGACGAGTGCCATGCCGACGCCCATGTTGAGCGTCGCCTCGAGGTCGGGCTGCGAGACCTCCCCGTGCCGCTGGACGAGGCCGAAGATGGGAGCGGGGCTCCAGGTCGCCCTGTCGAGGCGGGCAGTGACCGTGGCCGGCAGCACGCGCGCGAGGTTGTTGGCAAGGCCTCCGCCAGTGATGTGGCTCATCGAGTGCACCTCGGTCGTACGGACCACAGCGAGCACGTCGGACGCGTACACCCGCGTCGGCTCGAGGAGCTCCTCGCCGAGGGTGCGGCCGAGCTCGGGGAGGTACTCGTCCAGCTGCAGCCCCGCCCGGGCGAGGAGGACGTTGCGGACCAATGAGTAGCCGTTCGAGTGGAGCCCGCTCGACGCGAGCGCGAGCACGACGTCGCCCGGGACGACACGGTCCGGACCGAGCATCTCGTCCGCCTCGACGACGCCTGTGGTTGCACCGGCAAGGTCGTACTCGTCCGCCGCCAGCAGCCCAGGATGCTCCGCGGTCTCACCGCCGAGCAGAGCGGCTCCGGCGGCGGAGCAGGCCGCCGCGATGCCCGACACGATCGCTGCGATCCGCTCGGGGACCAGGGTGCCGCAGGCGATGTAGTCGGTGACGAACAGCGGCTCCGCGCCGACGACGACGAGGTCGTCGACGAGCATGCCGACGAGGTCCCAGCCGATCGTGTCGTGCTTGTCCCGCGCCTGGGCGATCGCGACCTTCGGACCGACACCGTCCGTCGACGTGGCGAGCACGGGCCGCCGGTAGCTCCGGAAGGCCGAGGCGTCGAACAGGCCTGCGAACCCGCCGATCCCGCCGATCACCTCGGGGCGGTGGCTGGCTTTCACCGCCGCCGACATGAGCTTCACAGCGCGGTCGCCGGCCTCGATGTCGACGCCGGCCTTCGCGTAGGCGGACTGGCTCACGTGTTCCCCCTCAGTCCCAGGCCCCGGGCCGCCGGCGGTACGGCTACGGGGTAGACGCCGTCGAAGCAGGCCCGGCACAGGCGGTCCTTCGCGATCCCCGTCGAGGCGACGAGGCCGTCGAGCGAGATGTAGCCCAGCGTGTCGGCGCCGATCGACGTCGTGATCTCCTCGACCGACATGCCGGGCGCGATGAGCTCGGCCCGGGTCGCGAAGTCGATGCCGTAGAAGCAGGGCCACTCGACAGGCGGTGAGCTGATCCGTACGTGCACCTCCGCGGCGCCCGCCTCACGCAGCATGCGCACGAGCGCCCGTTGCGTGTTGCCGCGCACGATCGAGTCGTCGACGACCACGAGCCGCTTGCCCTCGATGACGTCTCGGAGCGGGTTGAGCTTGAGCCGGATGCCGAGCTGCCGGATCGTCTGCGACGGCTGGATGAAGGTCCGGCCGACGTACGAGTTCTTCACGAGACCCACGCCGTACGGGATCCTGGACGCCTCCGCGTAGCCGATCGCGGCCGGTGTGCCGGATTCGGGCACGGGGATCACGAGGTCCGCATCGACGGGGTGCTCCATCGCGAGCGTCCGTCCGATCTCCACACGCACGCTGTGGACGCGCCGGCCCGCGATGCGGGTGTCGGGCCGGGACAGGTACACGTACTCGAACAGGCAGCCTTTCGGCCGGGCCTCGGCGACCCGCACGGTCCGTACGCCCGACTCGTCGATCTGGATCATCTCGCCGGGCTCGATCTCGCGGGTGAACGTGGCACCGACGATGTCGAGCGCGGCGGTCTCGGACGCGACCACCCAGCCGTTCTCGAGGCGACCCAGGACCAGGGGGTGGATCCCCTGCGGGTCACGGGCCGCGTACAGCGCCTTCTCGGTCATGAAGACGAGGCAGTACGCGCCCTGCAGGCGTGGCAGCAGGTCGAGCGCCGCATCCCAGAGCGGCAGGCCCTGGTACGTGCCGAACAGGCCGCTGACGAGTGAGGTGTCGTTCGTGGAGTCCAGCGAGACCTTGTGCGGTACGGGCTCGGCGGAGTCCCGCTCGTGGAGCAGGGCTTCGAGCTCGTCGGTGTTCGTGAGGTTGCCGTTGTGGGCGAGCGCGAGGTTGCCCGTCTCGAGCGACCGGAACGTGGGCTGTGCGTTGTTCCACGTGCTCGACCCCGTCGTCGAGTAGCGGGTGTGGCCGATCGCGAGGTGGCCGGTCAGGGACGCCAGGGTGGACTCGTCGAACACCTGCGAGACCAGGCCCATGTCCTTGAAGACCATGATCCTGTTGCCGTTGCTCACGGCGATCCCGGCCGACTCCTGGCCGCGGTGCTGGAGCGCGTACAGGCCGTAGTAGGTGAGCTTGGCGACGTCCTCGTTGGGGGCCCAGACGCCGAAGACCCCGCATGCGTCGCGGGGTCCTGGAGAGTCGGCGTCGAGCTCGTCCGTCAGTCGTCCGTCTCCACGCAGCACGCCGCCAAGCCTAACAAGGCCGCTCGGCTCCGAGCGCCACCGTGCGGGAGGAGAGACGGACCGGGCCGCGCGTCGAGACCACGCTGCCTCAGCGGTCGCCCTGGGTGGCCTGGCTGGTCTGGGACGGGATGCCGCCCGTACAGACGGCCCGTACCTCGACGCCCTGGCCGACCCGCTCGAAGCTCACCTCCACGACATCGACGGCTCGCTCCGTCTCCACCCGCCACCCGTCCCGGGGGGAGGCGAACACCAGGGAGATCGCCTGGCCCTGGCACGAGACCGACAGTGTCCCCCCGGCGACAGTCCACGTCTTCACGACGGCGCTCGGGGTGGCCGGTGCGGCCGACGCCTCCGTGCTCGTCGTGACCGAAGGATCGGCCGGCTTCGCCGTCGCAGACGGCGCCGCTGACGTCCGCGAGCTGGCGGGAGTCGCCGACCGGGAGTGGGTCTGCGCTGAGGGCGAGGCGGTGCGGGACGACGAGGAAGCGGTGGCCGCGTCGAGCCTCGCGGACACCTGCGGAGGCGTCAGGACCTTCGTCGACGAGGCGGCGTTGAAGACGGCGGCAGCGCGCCACACCACAAGGCTGGTCAGAACGGTCGCGAGGATCCACGACGCCGCTACGGCAGCCGAGATCCGCCGCCCCCTCCACTTCCTCACGCCGCCATGGTGACGTACGGGGCGGAAAGCCCGGGTTAAGGGGCAGAGAAAGTGGGCCACCCACCCATCTACCTCCCGCAACACGCCTCGTGCCACAGGGAGATGTCATAGCGTCAGGACGTGTCCAACGTGCTCATCATCGAGGACGACGCGACGATCCGTACCGCAGAGATCCGCGCCCTCAACGCCCGTGGTCACTCGACCATGTCCACACCGACGGCGCTCGAGGGTCTCCAGCAGATCATCGCCCAGGCCCCCGACGTCGTCCTGCTCGACCTCGGCCTTCCCGACCTCGACGGTCAGTCGCTCCTGGCGATGATCCGTGCGGTGAGCAACGTTCCGGTCATCGTCGTCAGCGCCCGTGACGAAGGGCCCGAAATCGTGTCCGCCCTCGATGCCGGCGCCGACGACTACCTCGTGAAGCCTTTCGCCGCCGACCAGCTCGAGGCCCGGATCCGGGCAGTGCTGCGGCGGGTCGAGGTGGACCAGCCGCCGGGTCCCGTCGTGGTCGGCGGCCTCAGCATCGACGAGCGCGCACGCACGGCGTCGCTCGACGGCCATCCACTCGAGCTCAGCCCGAAGGAGTTCGACCTGCTCCTCTACTTGTCCCAGCGCGCCGGCGTCGTGGTCTCCAAGCGCGAGATCCTCGCCGAGGTGTGGCACCTCCCGTACGGAGGCGCGGACAAGACGGTCGACGTCCACCTGCACTGGCTCCGCCGCAAGCTGGGCGAGTCGGCCGACAGTCCGGTGTACCTGCACCGCGTCCGTGGGGTGGGCGTGAAGCTGGTCGCCCCGTCGTGAGGAGCCTGCTCGTACGGTACGGGCTGGCGGTGACATCGATCGTCCTCATCGCCTTCCTCGTGCCGCTCGGCATCATGGCCCAGTCGCTCACGGAGGAACGGGCGCTGACGGCCGGACGCCAGGACGCCCAGCAGGTGGCACTGTTCGTCGACGACCCCGTACGGCTCCCCGCCACGCTGGCCGACGCGAACTCGGGCGAGCGCCGGACGACGGTGTTCACGCCCAGCGACCAGGTCCTCGGTGAGCCGGCCCCGGTGTCGGCATCGGTCCAGCTGGCCCGTACCGGCCGGGCGTTCACGGCGGCGACGGCCGGGGGCGCCGAGGTGCTCGTCCCGGTGGCCGGTGCCGGCGGCATCAGCGTGGTCCGGACGTTCGTGCCCGACAGCCAGCTGCGGGCCGGTGTGTACCGCGCGTGGCTCGCGCTCGCCGGCGTCGGCCTCGCGCTGCTCCTCGTCACGGCCCTCGCGGGGTACCGCATCGCGTCCGGGCTGTCCCGCTCCGTCACCGACCTCGCAGACGTCGCCCAGCGTCTCGGCGCGGGCGAGCTCACGGCGCGCGTGGAGCCCTCGGGACCGTCCGAGGTCCGGTCGGTCGGCAAGGTGCTCAACGAGCTCGGCGAGCAGGTGGACAGCCTCCTCGCCGACGAACGGGAGCTGATCGCCGACCTGTCCCACCGGCTTCGCACACCCATCACTGCCCTGCGCCTGGACACCGAGAGCCTGTCCGACGCGGAGGAGCGCGAGCGGATGGAGGCGCATGTGGCGGGGCTCGTGGCCGCGGTGGACACGCTCATCGAGGAAGCCCGCTCCCACCATCGGCGGGCACCCGCCAGAGGCGACGCCGCCCAGGTCGTACGTGACCGTGCGACATTCTGGTCGGTCCTCGCCGCCTCCCAGGACCGGCCGTTCTCGCTCGACGTGCGCGGCACTGCCGCCGTCGTCCCGGTCTCGGCTCCTGAGCTCGGCGCCGCGCTGGACGTCATCCTCGACAACGTCTTCAAGCACACCGAGCCGGGGACCCGGCTCAGCCTGTCCGTGAGGGTCGATGCCCAGACCGTGAGGGTCACCGTCGCCGACGCCGGCCCCGGCTTGCCGGACCTGAAGCTGGCGCGACGCGGGCGCTCGAGCACGGGGTCCACGGGGATCGGCATGGACGTGGCGCGACGTACGGCCGAACATGCGGGGGGCGGGCTCGAGCTCGCTCCCGGGCTCGACGGCAAGGGCCTGTCGGTGACCCTGCGCCTACCTCGCGTCTGAGCAACCGCCCTCGCCCTGGCTGCCCCGGGACCAGTCATCCCCATATGCGCCGGACGCCACCTGGTGCCGCTGGGTGACCGCGCGACGATCAGACCGCCCATTGGCGCTGTCAGGCGGGGCGGAGCGCCTCGAGGAACAGTGCCTCGGCGAGCGCCGCCTTGGCGAAGTCGCCGAGGTGCAGGCTCTCGTTGGGACCGTGCATCCGGGAGTCGGGGTCGCAGACGGCGGTGAGCAGGATGGTGGCGCCCGGGAACTGGCGCTGGAAGTCGGCAGCCATCGGGATGGAGCCGCCCTGTCCCATGTGGACGGGTGCCACGCCGAACGCCTCCGTGAAGGCCCTGGTCGCTGCGGCCGCGATCTCGCCCTCGACCGGCAGTACGCCCGGGTCGCCCGCGCTGCCACGAGTCACCGTGACCCGCGCCCCCCACGGAGCATTCGTCTCCAGGTGCTCGACGAGCCGGTCCAGAGCGTCGGCCGCGCGCTGACCGGGCGGTACGCGCAGGCTCACCTTCGCGCGGGCCGCCGGGAAGAGCGTGTTCGACGCCTCCGCGACGCTCGGCGCATCGATGCCGATGACGGTGACCGACGGCTGCGACCAGATGCGGGACGTGATGGACCCGGAGCCGAGGTAGTCCACGCCGTCCAGCACCCCTGACTCCGTACGCAGCCTGTCCTCCGGGTAGTCAAGGTCCGAGTCGGGGGCCGCGACGAGTCCCCCGACGGCCACGCTGCCGTCGGCGTGGTGGAGGGTCGCGAGGAGGCGGCACAGCGCGGTGAGAGCGTCCGGCACGACCCCGCCGTACTGCCCGGAGTGGAGCGCGTGGTCCAGCGTCGCGACCTCGACGACGCAGTCGCACACGCCGCGCAGGGTCGTGGTGAAGGCCGGCACGCCGACGTCCCAGTTGCCGGAGTCGGCGATCACGTAGGCGTCGGCGCGCAGCTGCTCGGAGTGCCTCGCGATGAGGGCTCCGAGGCTGGGCGAGCCGATCTCCTCCTCGCCCTCGACGAACACCGTGACGCCCACCGGCAGGTCGCCCCCGAACGCGCGAAGGGCCGCGAGGTGGACGCCGATACCGCCCTTGTCGTCGGCCGCTCCCCTGCCGTACAGCCGGTCCCCGCGGCGGGTCGCTTCGAACCCCGGGTTGTCCCAGATCGCCGCGTCCCCGACCGGCTGGACGTCGTGGTGCGCGTACAGGCAGACGCGGGGAGCGCCGGCCGGCCCCTCGAAGCGGGCGATGACCGCCGGCTTGCCGCCCTCCGCCACGATCTGTACGTCGGGGCAGCCCAGGTCGGTGAGGTGGTCGGCGACGGCCTGTGCGCTCGCCTCGACGTCCGCGTCGTGCTCGGGCTGCGAGCTGACGGACGGGATGGCCACCAGGCGGACCACGTCCTCGATGGCACGGGGGATCTGCTGGGCGACAGCGTGGGCGAGCTCAGGCATGTCGCGACACTATCGCCCTGTCTCTGACGCGATTCGTCCCCTGGATGACCCCCGGCGGCGAATCTCCCACCGCGGGCAGGAGTGCGCGTCGGATCGGGTCAGGCCAGTGCCTTCGACAGCAGCCGGGAGGCCGAGGCCAGTGCTCGTCGGACCACAGCGACGACGTACGCGGGGTCGTCGAGGTGCTCCCATCCGAACCGGATGACCAGGTAGCCGTGGGAGACGAGCATGTTCTGGCGCTCGCGGTCCTGGAGGAACCGACCGTCGTGGACAGCCCGGCCGTCGAACTCGACCACCACCCGCTGCCGGGAGAAGAGGACGTCCGGGTGGAACAGCTCCCCGTGCAGCCGGAGGTTCCCATTGGCCACCCAGCCCCTGATCCCTGCCGTCCTCAGTATCCGGTGGAGGCGCAGCTCGCCGTACGACCAGGGGTTGGCCAGGCAGTCCCGCACGACGCACCGCCGAGCCGCCTGCCCCTCCGTGCCGGCCAAGGCCGCCAGGGCCTCCTCCAGCTCGACCGCCGTCACGAGCCCCCGCCTCAGCCCCTCGCAGATGGCACGCCCGTCGTCGTGCGCGGCCAGCTCCACCGCGGACGCCCAGCGGACCTGCCCAAGCGCACACGGCTCTGAGCCAGGTCCCTTCAGAGCGATCGGCTGCGAGGACGAACGTCCCGGGCAGGGGGTTCTCGAGAACGCCGGCCGCCTTGAGCCGCGTGAGCGTGGACTTCAGGCGGGGATGGGCGGCGACGGTGACCACGCCATGGTCGGCGAGGAGGGCGGCAAC
>JACRAA010000013.1 GCA_016213595.1 Actinomycetota bacterium
CCCACAGGAGTGAGGACTTGCCACAGCCGTTGCGTCCGACCAGGCCCGTGACATGCCCGGCCGGCGCCGTCAGCGACGCGCCGCGGACGGCGACCAGCGAGCCGTACGTGACGACCACGCTCTCGGCGACGAGCCCGTCCCGCATGCGGGCCGTCGGGGTGGCGAGGAGCGGCGACCGCTCCTGCCACGCGTTCCGCTCGAGCCGCGCGGCGCGCCGGCCGTCACGGATGGTCAGCGGCAGGGGTGACCAGGCGGAGAGGCGGCCGAGCTCCACGAGCGGTGGGGCCACCGGCGAGATGGACAGCATCTCCCTGGGCGAACCCGACTGTACGGAGCCGCGGGAGACGAGAACGACGCTGTCGCAGAACTCGACGACGCGCTCCATCCGGTGCTCGGCCATGACGACGGTCAGTCCCAGGTCGTGGACGAGCCTGCTGAGCAGCGACACCACGTCCTCGGCCGCCACGGGGTCGAGGGCGGAGGTGGGCTCGTCGAGCACGAGGACGCGAGGACGGGCGGTGAGCACGGAGGCGATGGCCACCCGCTGCTGCTGGCCGCCGGACAGCGTCCGCAGGGCACGCCGTCGCAGGTCCGTGATGCCGAGCAGGTCGAGGACCTCCTCGACCCGGACGCGCATGCGGCTGGGGTCCACGCCGAGCTGCTCCATCCCGAACGCGAGCTCGGACTCGACGGTGTCCGTGACGAACCCGGCGAGCGGGTTCTGGCCCACGTACCCGATGAGGTCGGCGAGCTCGCGCGGGGCGACCGCCGTGATGTCGGTCCCGTCGAGGATGACCCGGCCGGTCCGGTGGCCCCCGGTGAAGCGCGGTACGAGGTTGGTGAGACATCCCAGCAGGGTCGACTTCCCACTGCCGGTCTGACCCGCCACGAGCGCCAGGTCCCCCTCGGGGATGTGGAGGCTGACGTCGTCGAGAACACGGGTTGCTGAGTCCGCGTTCGTCACGCTCACCCCGTCGAGCTCGATCATGCCGTCACCTCCGCCGTCGCCGTCGGCGCGGGGGGAGTGACCAGCGAGGGCAGAAGGGCGACCAGGGCAGCCAGCAGCAGGGGGACCGGAAGGGTGGGGATGTCGAGCGTCGGGAGGATGGCGGGACTCAAGGCGGCGGCGTCCGACCCGGCGCCGACAGCGACGATCGCCGCGAGGGGGGCCAGCCCGCACGCCACGGTCAGCAGCTCGGGGAGGCGCCAGCGGTCCGGCCGGTACCGGGACCGTCGCACCCCGTGGCCCGAGAGCCGGATGCTGACCAGGGCGCTGGCCAGGCCGGCGACGAGGAGTGCGTCCCGGAGGTGGAGCGTGAGGACCGATCCCAGCGCGACGGACGGCAAGATGCCTGACACGAGGTCGTACGCGAACACCATGAGGAGGCCGACGGACGCGAAGGCGGTCAGTGCTGCCAGGATCCGGTGCCGACGGCTGCCTTCGGGGGCGCGCCCGAAGCCGCGCGAGTCCATGGAGGCGGCGAGAGCGATGGCGGAGTCGAGCGCGTCGGCCAGTACGGGCACGATGAGGCCTCGCACGAGGCGAGCCCGTTCGCGGCCGGACCGCGACGGTGCGCTCGTCTGGCGGAGCCTGCGGGCACGAGCTACCCGGGCGGCCGACTCGGCGAGCTGGGGGAAGACGGTCACGGCGACGACGAGGACGGTACCGATCTCGTACAGCGCCGCGGGCAGGCTGCGGAGCAGGCGCCGGGGGCTGGCCAGCGAGTTCGCGGCGCCGACCACGACGATGATCGTCCCCAGCTGAAGACCGTCGTACGCGCCGTACAGGATCGACTCGAGGGACACCGGCCCCAGCAGGCGCACGCCGGCCACGACGGACGGCAGCGGGATCCGCGGCAGCGTGAACAGCACATGGTCACCGTCGCCGCCGCCGAAGACGACCCGGTAGAGGATCCGGACGACGAACACGGCCCCCCCGAGGATCGCGTACAGCCGGAAGGACCTCGCCCACGGTCCGTCGTCGCGGCGGGAGACCACGACGAACGTCGCGGCCGCGAGGAGCAGGCCCTCGACGAGCGGGTTGGTCGTGAGGCTGGCGGCCACCATGATCCCCAGCGACCAGAGCCACCATGCGACGGGGTGAAGGGAGCGGGGCAGCCGGTACAGCGCCCACCCGGACCGTACGGAGGCGACGGAGCTCACGGCCGTACCGGTCTCGGCAGGAAGGACGCAGTCGGCGAGATGACGGTCTCGGCCGCAGGGCGTGAAGCCCTCATCCGACGTCCTCTCCCAGTCCGATGTGGAAGGCTCGATAGCCGCCGGTGCATCAGGTCTGTAGTCCTCGACAGATACGTACGTCCTTGCGGCATTCCGGCTTGTGACGACTGGTCACACACGGCTGCGGGTCAGCGCCGGACTCTGACCGGCTTCCCCACAAGGACCTGCGATAGCGCCCTCAGGCTAGCAGCCCGCCGCCCTTCGTCGGCTGCCCGGGCGGGTCAGGCTCAGGGCTCGCAGAGCCGTGGCGAGGCGGTGCCACCGAACCGGTAGTCGTAGGTCCTTCCACCGGCCCTGACGACGACCTGGTAGCCGTCCACGACGTGCTGCGCGTACATCCTGCCTGGCTTGGGACATCCGAGGGCTGTGTCCGGCCAGGTCACCGCTCGTGCCGTGACAACCTCCAGGCCATCGAGCGGCACCCTGCGGGTGGCGAGGTCGCTGAGAAGCGCCGCCCAGTGGGTGGCCGGGATGCCGGATGGTGCGGTCATGGGACCAGTGCTACCAGAGGTCCGTACGGGTCGGGA
>JACRAA010000177.1 GCA_016213595.1 Actinomycetota bacterium
GACCGATCCGTTCCTGCGGCATCGGAGCCATGGCGTACATGCACAGCCGCACCGAGGACCGGTCACGCTCGTCGAGCCTCGGTGTGGCCAGCACCGCGGCCCACATCCTAGGCAGCAGCAGCAGGTGCGTGGCCCGGCTGCCCATCACGATGTCCAGGTAGGCCTCAGGCTGGAAACCAGGGGGCAGGATCGCGGTGCCGCCGGTGAGCAGCACAGGCAGCAGCAGCGTGTCCAGTGCCGTGGTGTGGAACAGCGGCAGCACGATGGGGGCCACGGAGAACTCGTGCCCGTGCCGGTGCCCCACCTGCAGCGCGCTGCTGAGTGCCGCCACGTGGACGGCTAGGTGGCTGGTCAGGACGCCCTTGGGGCGGGCCGTCGTGCCCGAGGTGTAGAGGCAGTGCAAGGTGTCGCGGTCCTCGACCACCACCTGCAACGGGGTCGGGTCCGCGGCCACATCGTCCCAGCGCAACACGGTGCGCCCGGCCACCGGGTCCGACGTGTCCCCGGTGACGACCACGGTGGTGACCTGCGGCAGATCGGGGAGTATCTCTTCGAGGAGCGGAACGAATGCGGGGTCGGCGACCACAGCACGCACTCCTGCGTCGGCCAGGATCCACGCCACCTCCTGCGGCGGCAGCATCAGATTGACGGGCAGGGCGACGAGTGCGGACTTGGCACACCCGAAGAATGTGGCAACGAACCGCCACGAGTTGCCCAGCAGGAAGGCCACGGGCTCCTGGCGCTCGAGGCCGGTCTCGAGCATGCCCCGCCCGAAGGCCTCGGCGGCGGCATCGAGGCGTGCGTAGGTGATCTCCTCGCCGTCCTGCACGATGGCGGTGCGGTCGGGGAACTGGCATGCCGAACGGGTGAGCATGTCGCCCACCGACAGTCTGGTGGCCACGTTGAACGCGAGGGGATCGACCCCCGATAGATCAGGACGCATCGCTGTTCCCTTCCTCGGTGTCGGCGACGACGGCGAGCGTCGCGCCTGTCTCTACCTGCGCGCCGACGTGAACGTGCAGGGCCTGCACCACTCCGGCGGCGGGCGCCACCACGGGGTGCTCCATCTTCATGGCCTCCAGGACCAGCACCAGCTGTCCCGCGACGATTCGCTCGCCCTCGGTCACGGCCACCCGGCTTACTGTGCCCGGCATCGCAGCGATGAGCGACCCGGGAGCCACCTTCGCCGTGGGTTCGGGGAAACGCGGCTGCTCGACCAGCGTCGTCGAGCCGTCCGGTCCGTCGACGAACGAACGGTCACCCTCGACGTGCACCTCGTAGGTGGAGCGCAGCCCGTCGGCCGCGACCTCCAGCCGGACCCGGCCCGGCCGCAGGACGTCGGTGCCGAGCACCGTCAGCGGCACCGACGCCGCATCAAGGTCGGCGGTGATCCCGCTCCGGTCGAAGCTGTAGCGCACGGTGCCGGCGTCGAAGACCGTCGTGTGCGGCGCTGTCGGGTTGTTGCGCCAGCCCGATGGCAAGCCGGCGAGCGCCGGCGCGGCACTTCGCCGTAGCGCGGCGCCGGCCAGCGCCGCCACGACGGCGTGCCGGCGACGTCCCTCGTCATCGACCAGCGGTGCGGCGAGCACGTCGAGGCCATGCCGATCCAGGAATCCGGTGTCGGTCTCGCCGGCGAGGAACGCCTCGCTGCGCAGGACGCGGACGAGGAGGTCGCGGTTGGTCGTCAGTCCGTGAAGCCGTGCGCGTTGGAGTGCGCCCGCCAACGCCAGCGCTGCCGAGGTCCGGTCCGGCGCCCAAGCGATCACCTTGGCGAGCATCGGGTCGTAGTGCACTCCGACCTCGACGCCCGAAGCGACGCCGCTGTCGAGCCGGACTCCCGGTCCGGTCGGCAGTCGGAACTCGGTATCGGCGGGGACGTGGAAATCCTCGAGCCGCCCCGACTGGGGCAGCCAGTTGCGGGACGGGTCCTCGGCGTAGAGCCGTACCTCGATCGCGCAGCCGGTCAGGGTGGGCGTCCGTGCCTCCGCGGGCAGCGGGCGGCCCGCCGCGACGTCGAACTGCAATCGGACCAGGTCCAGCCCGGTGACGGCCTCGGTGACGGGGTGCTCCACCTGCAGGCGGGTGTTGACCTCGAGGAAGAAGAAGTCGCCCCCGTCGTCGAGCAGGAACTCGACCGTGCCCGCACCGACGTAGTCGATGGCGCGCGCGGCGGCGACGGCCGCCTCCTGCAGCCGCTCACGCAGGTCCGGGTCGACCGCGGGGGACGGTGCCTCCTCGACCACCTTCTGGTGGCGGCGCTGGATGGAGCACTCGCGCTCGAAGAGCGCCACCGTGTGCCCGTGGCTGTCGCCGAAGATCTGAACCTCGACGTGCCGGGGCCGTTCGACCAGGCGCTCCAGGAACACGGTGCCGTTGCCGAACGCGGACGCTGCCTCGCGGCCGGCACCCGCGACAGCATCCGCGAGGTCGCTCGGGTCGCGTACCTCGCGCATGCCGCGGCCGCCGCCACCGAAGGATGCCTTGACCAGGAGCGGGTAGCCGACGTCGGCTGCTGCCTTCTCCAGCTCCACCCCCACGAGGCCGGTGGCGTGCACGCTGGGCAGGGTCGGCACCCCGGCGCGCTGCATGAGCTCCTTGGCGGCAAGCTGGCTGCCCATGGCGTCGATGGCCTCGACGCTGGGGCCTACGAAGACCAGGCCCGCCGCCTGCACCGCCCGGGCGAAATCTGCGTTCTCGGACAGGAACCCGTAGCCCGGGTGGACGCAGTCCGCGCCGGCTCTCACCGCCGCGGCCACCACCAGGTCGGCATCCAGATAGGTCTCGGATGGGGTGTTGCCCGGTAGCCGGACGGCCACGTCGGCGTCGGCGACGTAGGGGGCGTCGGCGTCGGCGTCGGAGTACACCGCGACGGTGCGCAGCCCCATGGCCCGGGCGGTGGCGAACACTCGGCGGGCGATCTCGCCGCGGTTGGCCACCAGGACGCTTCTCAGTGTGCGTTGGTCGGTCACAGGCGGAACACCCCCCATCCGTCGTGCAGCCCTCTGATAGGTGCGTTGTGGATCACCGACAGCGCCAGCCCGAGAACGGTGCGGGTGTCGCGCGGGTCGATGATCCCGTCGTCGTAGACCCGGCCGGAGAGGAAGAGCGCTACTGACTCGGCCTCGATCTGCTGCTCCACTGCGGCCCGCATCGCAGCCGCGGCCTCCTCGTCGTAGTCGCGGCCGCGGGCCTGCGCACTGGCTCTTCCGACGATATCGAGCACTCCCGCCAGCTGCGCCGCCCCCATCACCGCGCTCTTGGCATTGGGCCAAGAGAACAGGAAACGAGGATCGTAGGACCGCCCGCACATGCCGTAGTTCCCGGCGCCGTACGAGGCGCCGATGTTCATTGTCAGGTGTGGCACCGTGCTGTTGGAGACGGCATTGATCATCTGCGAGCCGGCCTTGATGATGCCGTTCTGCTCGTACTCGGTGCCGACCATGTAGCCGGTCGTGTTCTGTAGGAACAGCAGCGGGGTGTCAACCTGGTTGGCCAGCTGGATGAACTGCGCGGCCTTCTGCGCGTCCTCCCGGAACAAAACGCCACGGGCGTTGGCCAGCACGCCGATCGGATA
>JACRAA010000180.1 GCA_016213595.1 Actinomycetota bacterium
CACCGAACAGGTTCCCCGAGCGCGCGTGGTGGAGTGGCTGGAGCCCCCCGGCCTCGGCCGGTTCGAGCGGTTCAACAGCCTGCTGAAGCCGGGGTACGTCGCGTTCGACGCCCGCGCCCGCCGTTGGATCCGGGATGCCGAGCGGCGCGGTGAGCGCTTCGACGTCGCCCACCAGGTCGTCCCGGTCGCGATGCGCTACCCGAGTCCGCTACGGGTCTCGACCATCCCGTACATCCTCGGTCCCGTCGGCGGCAGTCTTGCCTCCCCGCCGGGGTTCGCGGGCGTGGACAAGGGCCCGTGGTACCAGCGGCTGCGGGCCCTCGACGGGCTCCGGGTGAGGAGGGACCCGTCGCTCCGACACTCGTACGAACGGGCCGCTGTCGTGCTGGGCATCGCCGGCTATGTCCGGGACTTCCTCAGCGGACTGGCGCTGCGCCGCTTCGAGGTCATCAGCGAGACGGGTCTGGTCGCGATGCCCGACGCCCGCCCGCCGGTGGTGCCCGACCGCTTCACAGAGGCCGAGCCGCTGCGGCTCCTGTTCGTGGGCCGCGTGATCCGTACGAAAGGTGCGCGGGACCTGGTCGCCGCGATGGGGCACCTGCGCGACGTACCGGTCGAGCTCGACGTCGTCGGCGACGGTTTCGACGCGCCGGCCTGCCGTGAGCTCGCCGAGAGCCTGGGAGTGCTGGACCGGGTGCGGTTCCACGGCTGGGCGAGCAAGGAGGCCGTCCAGGTGTTCTACCGCGACGCTCACGTGTTCGCGTTCCCCAGCTACCGCGAGCCGGGCGGCAACGTCGAGTTCGAGGCCATGGGTCATCACCTGCCGCTCATCGTGTGCGACCGCGGTGGTCCGGGTGCGGCCGTCGACACCTCATGCGCGTTCACGCTCGAGGCCCACGACCCGGAACAGCTGGCCTGCGACATCGCCCAGGCTGTACGGCGGTTCGTCGCCGACCCGTCGCTCGTGTCGACGATGGGCGAGGCCGCCCATCGACGTCTCGAGGCAGTGGGTCTTTGGTCGTCGAAGATCGACTGGGTCTCAGGCCTCTACCAGGAGGTCGCCGCAAGCCGCTTGTAGGCCCCGCACATTCCCAGGATGACGAACCAGACCGCCGGCATCATGGGGAACCCGAAACCGTCGAAGAAGGCCAGACCCACTCCGCCGACGACGCACGATGCCAGAAGCCCGGCACCCAGCAGGCGGCGGTCGGAGCCCTGAGGGCTCCTGCGGATGACACGTGCCACGCCGACCATCGGCACGATCCAGAGCAGCAGCATGCCGAGGAAACCGAGCAGCCCGGTCTCGACAAGACCCAGCAGGTACTGGTTGTCGAAGATCCGGTAGCGCGGCAGGAACGTCCCGAAGCCCCTGCCGAGGATGGGAGCCCTCGCGATGTAGTCGGCGGCGACCGAGAAGCTGTCGACGCGTGAGGCGACGCTCGTGTCACCCGCAGTCACGCCCCCGAAGAGACTCGACATCGTGCTCACCATGCCTGGCACGGCAACGAAGACGAACACGCCCACGACCGCCGTGACGATGGCCCCGACGACGCGCTGGGCCACGCTGAGAGCAGGCCACAGCAGTGCGACGCCGATGGCGATCCCGATGATGGTGGAGCGTGACGAGGACAGGGAGCCCGCGAGACCGATGACGGCCGCGGGAAGCCAGGCGAGCCATCGGCCTCGGCGGGATCGGGGTCCGAGCAGACCGACGACGATCGCCAGCGGCAGCAGCATCGCGACCACCGAGCCGAACTCGATGGGGTGGATGGCAGTCGAGAAGGGCCGCGTGAAGCCGTCCCGCTGGGTGATCGAGTAGACGGGGTTGTTGGCGACGAGACCGGGGATCGACACCTTGTCCACCCAGGCGGCCTTGGTGACGAACTGCACGAGGCCGAACGCCGCGAAGCCCGCTCCGATGATGCAGACGCGGGAGACCAGGGCGTGCAGCCGCTCCGCGCTGCTGATGCCGTCCGATGCGAGAAGAAGGCCGCCCATCCAGCCGGCGAGGGTGAGGAAGGAGAGGGTGGACAGGTTGAGCTCGTCCGCTGCCACGGGACGGGTCGAGACGACGGCGAGCGATGCGAGGACGATGCCGGCGAACGCCAGGACCGCGCCGTTCACTGGAGCCCCGGGCGCCGGATCGAGTCGGTGGAGGCGCTGCCAGAACCAGTACCCCAGCAGGGCGATGCCGAGGATGGTGGCGGGAGCCCCTGCTCCCCCGAGGGGAGAGACCACGAACTGGGAGGGGAGCGCGAGCCGTACGACCACTAGAAGAGTCACTAACGTCACAGCATCCGTCCCCGGGCGTCCTCCCAGCGCCCGTGCAGGGCGCAGGGAGTCGTCAGTGGACGGCGTCGTTCGAGGCATCCACATCCTCTTCGAGCGCCTCGAGCGCCTCGAGGTCACCGAGGGCGGTCACAGGGCTGACCGGGACGCGGTCGCGGACGTGTGCCTGTGTCACCACTGCCGGCTCGGTCACGGGGACGACCGGCTCGGTCACCGGGTCTGCCGGCTCAGTCACGGGGTCTGCTGGCTCGGTCACCGGGTCTGCCGGCTCGGTCACCGGGTCTGCCGGCTCGGTCACCGGGTCGGAGAGCGCGTCGTTGTCGTCCTCGATGAGCCGGCGGGCACGACGCAGGCGACGAGCGTCGCGGAGTGCGGCAACAAGGAGCGTGAGGGACAGTCCGGCCACGCCTGCGACGACGGCGGCGCACAGCCGGTTCTTCCCGACCTCCTCCGCCTCACGGTCCAGCGTGACGACCGTACTGGTGACCCGGTCCTTCGCCGTGATGTTGAGCCGGGTCTGCATGGCCTCGAGGCGGATCGGGATCCGCTCCATGAGGATGTCCCGGATCCTCTGGGCACTCTCCGGGGTGCTGTCCTTCACGTCGACGAGGAGAAGCGGGCTGCTCGTCCGGACATCCGCCTTGACGCTGAAGTCGACGTCCTTGCTGATGGCCTGGAGCTCGAGCTGCGTCGACTGGTCGGTGAGCGACACTCCGATGAGGTCGACGAGCTGCTGGAGCCCACCCAGCTCCAGGTAGGGGTTGATCGGACCGGCCACCGAGGCGGACTGCGGCGGAAGGAGCAGGACCGTCCCCGTGATCTCGTACGTGGGCTTGAAGAACCAGTAGGCGGCTCCGCTGAGCCCGACGGTCATGAGGAAACCCACGAGTACGATGAGCCATCGTCGACGCAGCACTCCGAAGAAGTCCTGCATCGGCATGTCCGGCGTCCTCCCCGGTAGTCACTCGGTCATCGCCATCCTAACCTTCCGTGCCTATCCTTGAGCAGGCTGACAGAGCGCGTCGGCACAGGTGAGGGGGCGAGGTGACGATCGAGACCCTCATCCGCACCACGCTGCGGCGCTGGCCGGTGCTTCTCGTCGTGATCCTGCTCACGCTGGGCGCCTCGTTCTACTGCCTCCGCCTGCCCGGCGTGTACTGGGCGTCGGCGAGGGTCTTCTTCCTGGCTCCCGCCAGCGTGCCCCAGCCCAACCAGCTCGCCCCCGACAGCTCGATCGCCATCCCCTTCGCCGGGCTCATCCAGACCGAGATCAACGGCGGGGTGCCGAAGCGCGTCGCGACCAGCCCTGAGGTGAGACTCGTCGACCAGGGGATCTACGACGGGTGGTCCGTGCTGCTCCCCGACACGGGTGGCCAGTGGGCCAGCAACTTCTCCGAGCCGTCGCTGATCGTGCAGGCGACCGGGCCGAACCCGCAGGTGGTCAAGGCTCGCATGACCGAGCTCCTCGGCCGGATCACCCAGCTCGTACGGGAGCACGAGGACGGCGCGAACGTACCGCCCCAGCTGAGGGTCAGCTTGAACATGTCCCCGGCCACGGTCGACGTGCAATACTCCAACGGACACCGCTCCCGGGCCGTCGCGCTGATCGTCCTGCTGGGTGTCCTCGTGAGTGTGAGCGCGTGCCGGGTCGCCGACCGTGTCGTCGAGACACGTCGCCGCCGGGGGGAGTCCGGCCGGAGGGGGGAGCGGACAGGTGACGTCATCGGTGATGCTCGTGTACGGGACTCGGCCGGAGGCCATCAAGATGGCTCCGGTGGTCAAGGAGCTGGGCCGGCATCCGGCGCTGCGGCCCATCGTGGTGGTGACCGGTCAGCACCGTGAGATGCTCGACCAGGTCAACCGCGTGTTCGGCATCGTCCCGGACCACGACCTCAACATCATCACCCCTGGCCAGTCGCTGACGGAGATCACCGTCCGGTCGCTGTCCGGCCTCGAGCCGCTGATCACCGCGGAACGGCCCGACCTCGTCGTCGTCCAGGGCGACACGACCACATGCTTCGCCGCCTCGATGGCCGCCTTCTACCAGCAGGTGCCGGTGGCGCACGTGGAAGCGGGGCTCCGTACGGACAACCGGTACAACCCGTTCCCGGAGGAGATCAACCGCCGCCTGACCAGCCAGGTGGCCAGCCTGCACCTCGCGCCGACGACCATCGCGCGTGAGAACCTGCTCGCGTCCGGCGTCGACAGGGCCTCGATCGTCGTGACCGGCAACACTGTCATCGACGCGCTGTTCGAGGTGACCGCGTCGGAGCACCCGATCTCGGACCCGACGCTGGCGGAGCTCGCCGCCGGGCGAGTGTCGCCGCTCCTGCTCGTCACCACGCACCGTCGCGAGTCCTGGGGCGAGCCGCTGAGGAGGACCGCGGCTGCCATCGCCCAGCTCGTACGGGACTTCCCCGAGCTGCACGTGCTGCTGCCCGCCCACCGCAACCCGGTGGTACGGGACGCGCTGCTCCCGACCCTGGGCGGTCTCGCCCGTGTCCACATCACCGAGCCGCTCGACTACCCCGACTTCTGCCGCGCGCTGGAGCTCGCCACGATCGTGCTGACGGACTCGGGCGGCGTCCAGGAGGAGGCGCCGGCGCTCGGCAAGCCCGTACTGGTCCTCCGCGAGACGACGGAGCGTCCGGAAGCCGTCCACGCGGGCGCGGCCCGGCTCGTGGGCACCGACACGCAGACCATCGTCGCCGAGACGACACGGCTGCTCACCGACGCCGACCACGTCGAGTCGATGCGGCAGGCCGGCAGCCCGTACGGAGATGGCCGCGCGGCGGAACGCTCGGTCCAGGCCATGGCCCACCTCCTCGGCGTCGGCGACGCGCCCGCCGAGTACCGCCCCTGACGCTCGCCTCGGCACCCGCGGAGTACCGCCCCTGACGCTCGCCTCGGCCCCCGCCGACTACCGCCCCG
>JACRAA010000178.1 GCA_016213595.1 Actinomycetota bacterium
AGGCCCTCCACGAGCTGGACGCCGCGTTCGACGACGAGGCGCTCCTCGCCCGGCTGATCAGCACCGCCGACCTCGCTCGCGAGGCCGTGCCCGGCCTGGTCGGCGTGAGCATGGCGTCCCGCGACCAGGGCGTCACGTTCACCCTCGTCGCCACCGCCGAGGAGATCGCCGTGCTCGACGCCGTCCAGTACGTCGCCAGCGGCCCGTGCGTCGACGCCGTGGAGCTCGGCCACGGCATCACGACGTCGGCCGGCGGGTTGCTCGACGAGGAGCGCTGGTCGGACTTCGCGCGGGCGAGCGCCGCGGCAGGCATCCACAGCACCCTGACCCTGCCCGTGGTCGACAACGGCACGGTCGTCGGGACGATCAACTGCTACGGCCGTGACGACGACACGTTCGTCGACAGGCACGAGGCGCTCGCCGACATCTTCGGCGCGTGGGCGCCGGGCGCCGTGGCCGACGCCGACCTGTCCTTCACCACGCGGACGACCGCCGAGCAGGCGCCGGCCCGGCTGCGCCAGAGCGGCCTCGTGGACACGGCCACCGGCATCACCGCGGCCCAGCGCGGCATCTCCCTCGCCGACGCGCGGGAGCTGGTCCACGACGCGGCCCAGCGCGCGGGCGTACCTGTCGAGACGCTCGCCGCCGTGGTGGTCGAGCTGCACCACCACGAGTGAGGCGGGGGTCGGGCGTGGCGCGCCGCGTATCCTCGAGGGAGTGAACCCGCCCTTGTCGACCGCCGTCTCCCTCGGCACCCGCTACGCCACCGAGCTCGCCGACCTGGCGCTGCCGTGGCAGGCCGCGGAGGTGCCGGAGCCGCGGCTGCTCGTGCTCAACGAGTCCCTCGCGACCGAGCTCGGCCTCGACCCGGCCTGGCTGCGCAGCGACGAGGGGATCGGCCTCCTCACCGGCACGGTGGTCCCGGAGGGAGCGACTCCGGTCGCCCAGGCCTACGCCGGCCACCAGTTCGGCGGCTACAGCCCCCGTCTCGGCGACGGCCGCGCGCTGCTGATGGGCGAGCTCGGCTCGCACGACCTCCACCTCAAGGGCTCGGGACGCACCCCGTTCTCGCGCGGCGGCGACGGCTTCGCCGCAGTGGGCCCGATGCTGCGGGAGTACGTCGTCAGCGAGGCGATGCACGCCCTCGGCATCCCGACCACGCGCTCGCTCGCCGTCGTCGCGACCGGTCGCCCGGTGCGGCGCGAGGCCGTCCTGCCGGGTGCCGTGCTGGCACGGATCGCGAGCAGCCACCTGCGCGTCGGGACCTTCCAGTACGCCCGCTCCACCGGTGACGCCGACCTGCTGCGGCAGCTGGCCGACCACGCGATCGCCCGCCACCACCCGCACGCGGCGGACGCCGAGCAGCCCTACCTCGCGTTCTTCGAGTCGGTCATGCAGGCGCAGGCGTCGCTCGTCGCGCAGTGGATGCTCGTCGGCTTCGTCCACGGAGTCATGAACACCGACAACATGACGATCTCCGGGCAGACGATCGACTACGGGCCGTGTGCCTTCCTCGACGCCTTCGATCCCACGACGGTCTTCAGCTCGATCGACGAGCAGGGCCGCTACGCCTTCGGCAACCAGCCGATCGTCGCGGAGTGGAACCTCGCGCGCTTCGCCGAGTCGATCCTGCCGCTGCTCGCGGACGACGAGAGCGCGGGTGTCGAGATCGCGACCACGTCGCTGCGCACCTTCCGCGACCGCTACTCCGCCGCCTGGTCGGCGGGCATGCGGGCGAAGCTCGGACTCGCATCGTCCGTCGACGACGCCGTCGCGCGCCCCCTGGTCGCGGACCTGGTCGCGCTGATGACCGCCGGCCACCCCGACCACACCGGGTTCTTCCGCGCCCTCGCCACCGCCGCCCGCGGCGATGCCGAGCCGGCCCGCGGGATGTTCCTCGACCTGGCGGGCTTCGACGCCTGGGCCGAGCGCTGGCTCGCCCTCGCGCCCGACGCCGACGCGATGGACCGGGTCAACCCGGCCTACGTCCCACGCAACCACCTCGTCGAGGAGGCGCTCACCGCGGCGACCGACGGCGACCTCGCCCCGGTCGAGCGGCTCCTGTCCGTGCTCGCCGCGCCCTACGACGTACGGCCGGGGCTGGAGCGCTTCGCCGAGCCCGCCCCCGACTCCTTCGGTCAGTACACGACGTTCTGCGGCACCTAGGCGCAGCTCAGGCCGAGCGGCGACGGAGGCGCAGGCCCGCGGCCAAGAGAGCCACGACGCCGACCAGACCCGCCGCGACGGTCCACTCCGGGACGCCGGACGACGCAACGTCGTCGTCGGTCCGCACAGCCTCGACCACCGCGACCGACGGTGTCGTCGGTTGACCCAGCAACCGCTGGACCGCGGCCAGCCGTCGAGGCGTGACCGGCGCGGTGCCACCGCACGAGCTCGCTGTCGGGACGCCACCCTCCGCGGTGGTGAAGAAGACGTAGCGGCGGTCGACGACCATGCCGTCCAAGCCGCACGAGGCACCGGACACCGCCGACTCGAAGACGGTCGTCGAGCCGACGGCGCCCTCGTACACCTCGTCGACGGCCACCGTGTAGGTGACCGGGTCGGTGCTGCTCATGATCTGCCGCTTCGCGGGTCCCTCGATCTCGGCCAACGTGCCGACGAAGACCGCGTCGGCGTACGCGACGTACTCCGGGAAGCGCTGGAAGGCGCACGAGCACGCGAGTGCCGGCCCGGCGCCCCCGGTGACCACGATGCCGAACGACGCGAGGACCGTCAGCAGGACCGAGGCGAGGAGGCGCATGTCCATGCGACGCTCCGCACGGGACGGCGGTTCCGTCGGTTCTGCTGTCAGCAGAACGACGGGCCGATGCCGACTGTCCGTGGCTAGATTCGATCCATGGGCGAGGTCGTGCGGTTCCCGAGTCAGGCTCCTCAGACACCCGAGCGCCTCTGGCGCGAGCTCGTCGGCGAGGAGCTCCACCGCGAGCGCGCCGCCCGCGGCGAGCGGCTCAAGGACGTGGCCGAGCGCGCCGGCGTATCGATGCAGTACCTCTCCGAGGTCGAGCGCGGCCTCAAGGACCCGTCGTCGGAGAGGCTGCAGGCGATCGCCGGCGCGCTCGACCTGAGCGTCCGCGAGCTCGCGGTGCGTACGGTGCGTCCGGAAGCCCTGGCCCTAGCGGCCTGACGCCGCCAGCGTCGCCGGCGCCTGGTCGCGCAGCACCGTGTCGACGACGCCGTAGTCGACGGCGGCCGCGCCGGGCAGCACGAGCGTGCGGTCGGTGTCCTGCCGGATCTGCTCGGGCGTACGACCGGTGTGCTGGGCCAGCACCTCCTCGAGCTCGAGCCGCACCCGCGCGACCTCGTCGGCCTCGAGGATGAGGTCCGGGATCGTCCCGCGGCCCTGGGTCGCCGGCTGGTGCAGCACGACGCGGCCGTGCGGCAGGATCGCGCGACTGCCCGCCGCTCCCCCGGCCAGCAGCACCGCAGCGGTCCACGCCGCCTGCCCGACGCACACCGTCTCGACCGGCGGCTTCACGAACTGCATCGCGTCGTAGATCGCG
>JACRAA010000179.1 GCA_016213595.1 Actinomycetota bacterium
AGATGAGCGAGCGGGGGCTCGTGGAGCGCCATCCGGACCCGCTCGACGAACGAGCCGTGGTCATCGACATCACCGAGGCGGGCCGTACCGCACGGGGCGCGTGGCTCCGTACGTTCCGGGACACCTTGGCGCCCCGCTTCGCTGACCTCACCGACGAGGAGTGGTCGGCGATCGTGAGGACGGCCGACGTCCTCGCTACCCGTACCCCCTCGATCACGATGGGAGGCGCCCGATGAGCGCGCCTGAGAAGGCGGGGAGCTCCAGCCTGCTGCGGCAGCCGATGGCGGTCTGGGCGATCGCGTTCGCTGCGGTGGTGTCGTTCATGGGCATCGGGCTCGTCGACCCGATCCTTCCGGCGATCGCCTCCGAGCTCCGTGCCAGCGCTACCCAGACCGAGCTGCTCTTCACGACGTACCTGCTGGTGACCGGCACGGCGATGTTCTTCACGAGCTGGTTCTCGAGCCGGGTCGGCGCCAAGCGGACCCTGCTCATCGGGCTCGCGGTCATCGTCGCGTTCGCCGCGCTGGCGGGCTCGTCCAGCTCGGTCGGAGCCATCATCGGGTTCCGCGCCGGCTGGGGCCTGGGGAACGCACTGTTCATCTCCACCGCGCTCGCCTCGATCGTGGGAGCCGCGAGCGGTGGGGTCGCGGGGGCGATCATCCTGTACGAGGCCGCACTGGGCCTCGGGCTCGCGGTCGGCCCCCTTGTGGGCGGCCTGCTGGGCTCCATCTCCTGGCGAGGGCCGTTCTTCGGCACCGCGTCGCTGATGGCGGTCGGCTTCCTCGCGATCCTCACGCTCCTGCGCGCTCCCCGGACGACCCCCGCGGTCGACCACATCCCTCTCGCGGCGCCGTTCCGCGCGCTGCGCCGCCCCGCCCTGCTCGTCATGGGCATGACCGCGTTCTTCTACAACATGGGCTTCTTCGTACTGCTCGCGTGGACACCGTTCGCGCTCGTCCCGCTCGGGGTGTCGAACGCCATGACGCTCGGCTGGATCTTCTTCGGCTGGGGCCTCGCGCTCGCCGTCACATCGGTGTTCGTCGCCCCGCTGCTCACCGCCCGGCTGCGCCGTACGAGTGTGCTCCTCCTCGTCATCCCCGCGCTCACGGTGACGGAGCTGCTCATGGGGCTCCTGCACGCCAACGCCCCCGCGCTCATCACCCTCGTGGTCGTCGGCGGCCTGTTCCTCGGTGTCCTCAACACGGTCCTCACCGAGGTCTCGATGGAGGCCACCGACCTCCCACGCCCCGTCGCGTCCAGCGCGTACTCCGGCGTGAGGTTCCTGGGCGGAGCCTTCGCCCCTCCGCTCGCGTCGTGGATCGCGTCAGCCTCCGGTACGACCGCCGCGCCGTTCTTCTTCGGCGCTGTGGTGCTGCTCGTCGCGACCGGCATCCTCGTCGGGGGGCGTCGCCACCTCGCCCGCGCCGACGCGACGTCCGAGCACATGCAGGAGGTCGCCGAGGCGATCGCGATGGGCGACACGGACTAAGGCCGGCGCCCCCTGCCCCCTCGAAAGGCCACGACACGCGCGGTCCGTACGGCGTGGCGCGACACGAACTGGCCTCTCGACCAGGGGCGCGACCAGATGCGGCGACACCCTGACTACAAGGCCGCGCCGATCCGCTCCGAGAACTCGACGAGACGGTTGGAGAAGGCCCACTCGTTGTCGTACCAGCCCAGCACCTTGACCTGGTTGCCGACGACCTGGGTGAGAGGGGCGTCGAAGATCGAGGAGTACGGGTTGCCGACGATGTCCACCGAGACGAGCGGCGCTTCCGAGTACTGCAGGTAGCCCTTCAGCGGCGCCTCCGCGGCCGCCTTGGCGAACGCCTGGTTGACGTCGGCCACGCTCGGGTTACCGCGCACCACGACCGTCAGGTCCGTGATCGAACCGACGGGCACCGGAACGCGGAGAGCGAACCCGGTGAGCCGCCCGTCGAGCTCCGGGATCACCTTGCCGATGGCCTTCGCGGCGCCGGAGGAGGTGGGGATCGTGGACATCGCGGCGGACCTGGCCCGGCGCAGGTCGGAGTGCGGCGCGTCGTGGAGGCGCTGGTCCCCGGTGTACGCATGGATCGTCGTCATCAGTCCGCTCTCCACGCCGAAGGTGTCATTGAGGACCTTTGCGAGCGGCGCGAGGGAGTTGGTGGTGCAGGAGCCGTTCGAGAACACGTCCGAGGCGGCAGGGTCGAGCCGGTCGTCGTTCACGCCCAGGACGAACGTGGGCACGTCGCCCTTCGCCGGCGCCGAGATGATGACCTTCCTGGCTCCGCCGGTGAGATGCGCGAGTGCCTTGGTTCCGTCGGTGAAATGTCCGGTCGACTCGATCACGACGTCGGCGCCGTAGTCACCCCACGAGATGGTGGCGGGGTCAGTCTTCGACAGCACCGTGACGGCGTTGTCCCCCACCCGGATCGTGTCGCCGTCGACGCTGACCCCGTCGAGGTGTCCGGAGATCGAGTCCCACTCCAGGAGGGCCCCCAGCGTGGCTGCATCGGTGAGGTCGTTGACCGCGACCA
>JACRAA010000183.1 GCA_016213595.1 Actinomycetota bacterium
AGTACAAGCGGCAGAGCCTCAAGCTGCTCCACGTCGTGACGCTGTACGACGGGCTCATCTCCGGCCGGCTCGACCCGGCGACGGTGACCCCCCGCACCGTCGTGTTCGGCGCGAAGGCCGCTCCCGGCTACAAGATGGCCAAGGAGACGATCTACCTCATCAACCGTGTCGCGGACACGATCAACGCCGACATGCGGGTCAACGGCGCGCTGAAGGTGGCGTTCCCGGCAAACTACAACGTCACACTCGCCGAGAAGCTGATCCCGGCGGCGGACCTGTCCGAGCAGATCTCCCTCGCGGGCATGGAGGCGTCCGGTACGGGCAACATGAAGTTCGCCCTGAACGGCGCGCTCACCGTGGGTACGGACGACGGCGCGAACATCGAGATCCGCAAGCTCGTCGGGGACGAGAACTTCTTCCTGTTCGGCATGACGGAACCCGAGGTGGCGGCGCTCACGGTCTCGGACTACCGCCCGGGCGAGTACTACGAGAGCAACCCGACGCTCAAGAGCTCCATCGACCGCATCGCCTCCGGCGCCTTCTCCGACGGGGACCGGCACGCGATCGACCGGTTGGTGTCCAACCTGCTCCAGCACGACCGGTTCATGGCGCTCGCCGACTACGAGTCGTACCTCGACGCTCAGGAGAGGGTCGAAGCGGCGTACGCCGACCCGGAGGCCTGGAGCCGTTCGGCGATCCTCAACATCGCCCGCTGCGGCTTCTTCTCCTCCGACCGGTCGATGAGGGAGTACCTGTCCCGCATCTGGGGAGCGACCCCCGACCACTGACGTCGGGGGTAGTCCGGCGCGGGCTCGGGAGCCTGCTGAGCCCGGTCGGTTCACCATGTTATGTGGGTGAGTGAGATGTTCTCATGGCGAATCTGCCATGAGAACGTACAGTTCGCCGACTTAACATGGTGAACCGACGATGGGCACGGTGAACGGACAATGGGCATGGTGAACCGACGATGGGCACGGTGAACCGACGATTCAGATCGTGAACCGGCGATGGCACGGCGCGCCCAGGGCCCCACGGCAGGCCGCGCCCGATGGTTGAGGTCAGGCCGGACCCGAACCGGCGGGTGCGGCGGCGGACCGGTTCTCGCTCGGCTACGTCGTGGATGCCGCGTAGATCGAGCGGATGGACTGGTCCAACGTCGCGTCGAACTCCTCGGGTGTCATGTCGACACGGAGGCCCTCGGTGAGCGCTCGCGAGAAGCTCGCGATCAGGCCGGGGTTGCGGGCGAGCCGCTCGTTCGCCTCGTCACGGGTGTACCCGCCCGAGAGGGCGACCACGCGGATGATCTCGGGATGCTCGATGAGCGGTGTGTAGAACCCGTCGACCTCAGGGATGCTCAGCTTGAGCATGATCGGGCCGTCGAGCGGGTCGGACAGCAGGTGCCGACCGATCTCGTCGAGGAGGATCCGCTCGCACTCGCCCTTGTCAGCGGCCTTGATGTCGATCTCGGGCTCCAGGATCGGCACGAGGTCGGCGTTGACGATCCGGCGGCCCAGCTCGAACTGCTGGTCCACCGCGGCGGCGATCCCTTCGCGGTCGGCGGACAGGATGAGCGAGCGCATCTTCGTGCCGAAGACGTGGCCCGTCCTCGCCCGGTCCAGCAGCGCGTCCAGGGTGTCGATCTGCTTCATGAGCCGCACGCCCTGAGCCGGGTCGCGAAGGCCCCTGTCGACCTTGAGGAACGGGACGATGTGCTTGGTCTCCCACAGGTAGTCCGCGGCCGGCATCCCCGCGAACGTCCGGGCGAGCGTCTTCTCGAACAGGATCGCGCCAAGGATGTGTGCGCCCGTGAACGAGGGACTCGTGACGATCCGCTCCCGCATGGCGTGCACGAGGTCGAACATCTCGTCGTCCCCGGTGTACGCGTCCGGATCGATCCCGTACCGCTGCAGCGCTTTCGGGGTGCTGCCCCCGCTCTGGTCCAGGGCCGCCACGAACCCGCGCCCGTTGGCCATGTGCTCCATCTGGGAAGCCAACATCGTCCAAACCCCCTGTGAGCCGGCGCCCTCGCCCGCTCTCCCTTGACGGTACGCCGTCGAGGCGCCGTCCGTGTCAGGTCAGGAAGCCCTCGCGCACGAGCCAGGCCCGGGTGTCGTCGTCGTCGACCCAGAGGTGCGCATGCCAGCCGCGCTCGGACGCCGTGGCGACGTTCTCGGGCTTGTCGTCGACGAACCACAGTGCCTCGCCCGGAAGGCCCAGCTCCTCCTCGACGCGGACGTAGATCTCCGGTGAGGGCTTCGCGACGCCGAGCAGGCCGGAGAAGAAGAACCGCTCGACCAGGTGCGCCCACGTGAAGCGGGGGGCGGCCTCGGCGAAGCTGCGAGGGGCGTTCGACAGGACGAAGACCGGCGTCCGGCGCTCGTTGAGGGCCTCGAGGACGTCCTTGGCTCCCGGACGGATCTCTTGCCAGCCGCCCGTGTCCGTCGTCACGAGTTCCGGCAGGATGGCGTCGAGATCGGTCACCGTGTGGCCTTCGATGAGGGGGAGTGTGCGCTCCCAGTAGGCGCGGTCGGCGATGCCCTCGTCGTACGAGTGTCGGTGCGCCCCCCAGAAGCCCTTCTGCACGGCGGCAGGCGTCGTCCCGAGAAGGTCGGCCAGCCCCTCGTACAGCCCCGTGGGGGTCGAGAGCACCATGCCGAGGTCGAAGATGGCTGCGCGAGGGGTCACGCGGTGAGACTACCGACCTGTGGCGCGGTACTCAGCCGCGGAGCTTGTGCACACCGAACACCACGGCGCGCGGCACGCCGGACACCTCGCCCCCGCCCGACAGGACCTGGTCGACGAGGTCGGCGGGGTTCGGATGCCACGGAAGGTCGGCGAGGTACGCGCTGTGAGCCTCGAGTGACCGTACGGCCTTGTCGCGCCCCTCCTGGGTGACGGGGACATGGTGGGTGGGGTGCGCGCCGGCGACCACGAGCAGCCAGGTGACGCCCCACGGCTCGAGCCCCTCCTCGAGGAGGTCACGGAACACCCAGCGGTTGTCCGCGTCGCGTACGGCGTCGATGCCCGCGATCGCGGCCGCCCGGTGGTCGGGGTGGTCGTACCC
>JACRAA010000185.1 GCA_016213595.1 Actinomycetota bacterium
GAGGACTTCGACGAGGACCAGCCGGAAGCCAGGAGAGCCCTCCTCATCGCCGAGGCGGCCGGCTGCCCCTTGCCGAGGGGCGACGAGGGCCGGCTCGCCATCACCGGCACCCCCGACGTCACCTCGCTCACCGGGTCCGACCCCTACCTCGTCGTCCATCCCGGCGCGTCGGCGCCGGCACGGACCTGGCCCGCCGCCCACCATGCAGAGCTGGTGCGGATCCTCGCCCGCAAAGGCCACCGTGTCGTCGTGACAGGCGGTCCGCGGGAGACCCGCCTTACCGCGCGCGTGGCCGGTCGGGTGGGTCTCAACCTCGGCGGCTCGCTCGACCTGCCTCAGCTGGCGGGCGTCCTGGCGGGCGCCCAGGTCGTCGTCGTGGGCAACACCGGCCCGGCTCACCTCGCCGCAGCCGTCGGGACCCCTGTCGTCAGCCTGTTCTCCCCGGTGGTCCCGGCCGCCCGCTGGGCACCCTACGGAGTGCCGCACGAGCTGCTCGGGGACCAGTGGGCGCCCTGTCGCGGCTCCCGCGCCGTGTCCTGCCCGGTGGAAGGCCACCCCTGCCTCGCCGGGGTGTCCCCCTCACGGGTGGCGCGCGCCGTCGAGCGGCTGCTGGCTGCCTCGCAGCTCGCGAGCAGCCCGAGCGGCGTCGCCCTCTTGACGCATCGAGGACGGCCATGAGGGTGCTGCTCTGGCATGTCCACGGCGGGTGGACCGACTCGTTCGTCCAGGGCTCCCACGAGTACCTGTTCCCCGTCGACGAGTCCCGCGGCGCCTGGGGCCTCGGCCGCGGCGGGCGTGACTGGCCTGCGAGCGCTCGAGAGGTCGAGACGTCCGCGCTGGCGGACGAACCGGTCGACATCGTGGTCCTGCAGCGGCCTGAGGAGGTCGCCGAGTGCCACCGGGTCACAGGACGCCGTCCGGGACGCGACCTACCCGCGGTCTACCTCGAGCACAACACCCCGAAGGGCTCCGTGGCCTCCAGCCTCCACCCGCTCGCGGACCAGTCCGAGATCCCGATCGTCCACGTCACCCATTTCAACGAGGTGATGTGGGACAGCGGGCGCGCGTCCACGACGGTCGTCGAGCACGGGATCATCGACCACGGCGCCGCCTACACCGGGGAACGCGCCGTACAGGCCGTGGTCATCAACGAGCCCGTACGCCGCTGGCGCGTCACCGGTACCGACCTCCTGCCCGCCTTCGGCGAGGCCGGTCCGCTCGAGCTGTACGGCATGGGCTGCGACGACGCCCCCGAGGCCCTCGGCATGGGGCAGGAGCAGCTGCGCATCGGCGGCGACCTGCCCTCGGCCGAGCTGCGCCGACGCCTCGCCGAGTGCCGCCTGTACGTCCACCCGCTGCGCTGGACCTCCCTCGGCCTGGCGCTGCTGGAGGCCATGCACCTCGCGCTCCCCGTCGTGGTCCTCGCCACGACGGAGGCGGCGCGGGCGGTGCCACCGGATGCCGGAGCCATCTCAACGAACGTCTCGGAGCTCGTCTGCGCCGCGAAGCGGCTGCTCTCGGACCCCGAGCAGGCGCGTCGCTGCGGACAGGTGGCCCGAGAGGCCGCCCTGGCCAGGTACGGGCTCGGTCGGTTCCTGCGGGACTGGGACCGGGTTCTCGACGACACCGTCAGCCGACGTACCCGACGACGTACACCACGGAGAAGGACAGAAGGAGGTGCACCATGAGAATCGCGATGGTCTCAGAGCACGCGAGCCCGCTGGCAGCGATCGGCGGCGTGGACGCGGGTGGGCAGAACGTCCATGTCGCAGCCCTCGCCGCTGCGCTCGGGCGCCGCGGCCATGAGGTGGTGGTCTACACCCGGCGCGACGACCCCGCCCTTGCCCCGCGCGTACCGTTCGCGCCCGGCGTCGAGGTCGTCCACGTCACAGCTGGACCGGAACGAGGCGTACCGAAGGACGACCTGCTCCCCTGGATCCCAGCTCTTGGAGCGGGTATCGCCGAGGACTGGGCGACACACGGGGTGCCGGACGTCGTTCATGGGCACTTCTGGATGTCGGGGCTCGCGTGCCTCGAGGCGGCGAAGACTGTACGGCCGCGGCTTCTGCGCCCGGCAGTGCTTCAGACCTTCCACGCGCTCGGCAGCGTCAAGCGGCGCCATCTCGGCACCGAGGACACGAGCCCTCCGGAGCGCGTCTGGCTGGAGCCCGCGGTCGTCCGCAGGGTCGACCGCATCGTCGCGACCTGCCCTGACGAGGTGACGGAGCTGGCCGCTCTGGGCGCCGACCCCGCTCGCGTCTCGGTGGCCCCGTGCGGGGTGGACCTGGACCTGTTCGACGACGGGACAGCGAGCGAGCGGACCCCTGGTCGCCGCCGCATCGGCGTCGTGGGGCGTCTCGTGCGGCGCAAGGGCGTCGACCTGGTGATCGCAGCGCTGGCGAAGCTCCGCGACGAGGGCATCGACGACGTGGAGCTCCACATCGTCGGCGGTCCGTCGGGCTCCAACGCCCTCGCCGACGACCCGGAGGCACGCCGGCTCGAGGACGTGGCCCGAGAGCTCGGACTCCTCGACCGGGTCGTCTTCCGCGGCCAGATCCCCCAGGCCCAGATGCCGGCGATGCTGCGGAGCTGCACGGCCGTGGTCTGTGCGCCCTGGTACGAGCCGTTCGGCATCGTGCCCCTCGAGGCGATGGCGTGCGCTGTTCCCGTCATCGTGGCCGCCGTGGGCGGCCTCCAGGACTCCGTACGGGACTCCGTGACGGGCATTCACGTTCCCCCGCAGGACCCTGACGCGATCGCCTCAGCACTCCGGCGCCTCCTCGAGGACCCTGCCGAGTGCGCCCGCATGGGAGCCGCGGGCCGACGCCGTGTGGAGGCCGGGTACTCGTGGGACCACGTGGCCGAGCTGACCGAGGACGCGTACCTCCTCGCTCTCACTGAGCGGAAGGGGATGCGGAAGGGGATCTCGTACCCTTCGGATGTCCTGCCTGCGGTGGGAGGGATGACGCCATGACACGCCGTCACCAGATGTCGAGCGGATCCAGCAGAGCGACGTCCCTGTCGTGGAGCCGGAGCTCGGTGCCCGTCCTCGCCCCCGCACAGACGGGTCCGGGCCGAGACGACCTGACCGACGTGGTGGACGCGCACATCGGCCGTACGTTCGAGGCGCTGTCATCCCTGCAGACGCAGGCTCCCCGGCTCGCGCTGTGGGGAAGCATCCTCGCCGACCGTCTCTCGGCGGGACAGCGTCTCCTGGTGGCCGGGAACGGCGGTTCGGCGGCTGAGGCCCAGCACCTCACGGCCGAGCTGGTGGGACGCTTCGACGGAGACAGGCCTCCCTTCTCCGCGATCGCCCTCCACGCCGAGACGTCTGCGCTCACTGCCGTGGCCAACGACTACGGGTACGACGAGGTGTTCTCCCGGCAGGTGCGGGCACACGGCCGGCCGGGCGACATCCTCC
>JACRAA010000184.1 GCA_016213595.1 Actinomycetota bacterium
CCGGCATACGTCGTCACGACCGAGCGCGCTGCGGAGTTCGGCGAGCGCTGGGCCGTCGGCCCGGACGACTCGCCGATCCGCTCGGAGGAGTTCGGCGCGGCATGGGCGGGCGACAACCAGCCCGAGACCGAGACCGAGACCGAGGTGGAGCGCGAGCGCGACCTCTGACGTGGCCCCGTGGCCGTGGGCGGGCTAGTCGTCGCCCGCGGCCACCGCCTCACCTGTGAGCTGCTCCGGCTCTCCCGCATGGGCTACACGCCTTCCCGGGATGGCCGCGAGCAGCTCCTGTGTGTACGGGTGCGTGGCGTGGTCGAAGATCTCGTCGGGGGTGCCGCTCTCGACGACGACCCCCGCCCGCATGACGTGGACCTGGTCGGAGATCATCTTGACGACGGCCAGGTCGTGGCTGATGAAAAGGTACGTGAGTCCCATGTCCCGCTGCAGGGACGCCAGCAGGTCGAGGATCTGCGACTGGACGAGGACGTCCAGGGCCGACACGGCCTCGTCGAGCACCACGAGGTCAGGATGCAGGGCGAGCGCGCGCGCGATGGCCACCCGCTGACGCTGACCTCCCGACAGCTCATGGGGGTACCGGTCCGCCGTGGAGCGTGACAGGGCGACCTGGTCGAGCAGCTCGAGGACCCGGGCGCGTCGGCCGGCCGCGTCACCCACCTGATGGACGGCCAGTGGCTCCGCGATCGTCCGTGCCACCGTGTAGCGCGGGTCGAGCGACGAGTAGGGGTTCTGGAACACTGGCTGCACCCGCCGGCGGAGGGCGAACAGCTCCTTGCCCCGCATCCGGGACAGGTCGGCGCCTTCGAACAGGATCGTGCCGGAGGTGATCGTCTCGAGGCCGAGCAGCATGTTCGCCGTCGTGGACTTGCCCGAGCCCGACTCTCCTACGAGCGACACGGTCGTTCCCGAGCGGATGTCGAAGGAGACGTCGTCGACCGCTCGGAACGTCCCGGACGAGCGACCGCGCAGCACGTACTCCTTGACCACATGGCGTACGGAGATGAGGGGTGACCCCTCCTGCGCGGCCGGCTCTCGCGTGCGGGTCGCCCGAGCGAGAGCGAGCCCGGGCACGGCCGCGATGAGGGCGCACGTGTAGTCGTGCGTCGGCGTGCGGAGCACCTCGGCGGAGGGCCCTTGCTCGACGATCCGTCCGCGGTGCATGACGACGACCCGGTCGGCGCGTTCGGCGGCGAGCGCCAGGTCGTGGGTGATGAGGAACAGGGCTGTGCCCGAGCCGGAGGTCAAGGAGCCCAGCCGGTCGAGGATGCGGCGCTGTACGGTCACGTCGAGCGCCGAGGTGGGCTCGTCGGCGATGAGCAGCCGGGGGTCGCAGGCGAGCCCGATGGCGATGAGGACGCGTTGGCGCATCCCGCCCGAGAACTCGTGCGGGTACTGACGGGCGCGGCGTACCGGATCCGAGATCCCCACCATCTCGAGCAGCTCGTGCACCCGTTCGGTGGTGGCTCGTCCGGAGGTCCTCCCGTGGACCTCGAGGGCCTCGCCGATCTGCTCGCCGACGCGCATGAGGGGGTTGAGGTTGCTCATGGGGTCCTGGGGGACCAGCCCGATGCCGGCCCCGCGGATCGCCACGAGCTCCCTCTCGCCCAGCGTGCGGATGTCGCGGCGGTCGAACTCGATGGTGCCGCTCGAGATGACGGCGTTCTCCGGGAGCAGCCCGTTCACTGCTGCCGCAGTGGTGCTCTTGCCCGACCCGGACTCACCCACGACCGCCACCGTCTCGCCGGCCATCACGTGGATCGAGACGTCGCGGACCGCGGGGACGAGCTGGCCGCCCGTGCGGAAGCCGATCGAGAGGTTCCGGATCGACAGGACCGGGGCGTCGCGGCTGTCGGTGCTCACGTGGGGTTCCCTTCGTCGGTCGGCAGCAGGCCGAGGCGGGTGAGTGCGGTGCTCCACAAGGTGGCCGTCGGCAGTGGCGCGTCGGACATGAGCCGGTTCGAGAGCAGGCCGACGGCCAGGCCGGTGCCGGGCACGAAGCCCAGTGCGCAGCCGGTGAAGCCGGGGTGCCAGAGCATCGTGCGGGCGACGCCGTCGACAGCGACAGGCTGCGTGCGCCACCCGAGTGCCTGGCCCACGTCAGGACCCTCGGCGAAGACGTTCGACGTGACCTCCGGCCGCCACAGCTCCTCGTGCTCGTCGGCATCGGCGAGCGACCGGCCGAGCCGGAGCAGGTCAGCCATCGTGGAGAAGATGCCCGCGTGCCCGCTGACGCCGCCGAGAGCGTGGTAGCAGTTGCCGTCGTCCACCTCGCCGACGATCTCGTGAGTGCGCCAGGCGACGTGGGCGTCGTCGTAGAGGACCGGGTACGGGAGGCCAGTGCGGACCATCTCGCGCTCGATGGCCTCGTCAGGGGCGCTGGCGACGACATCGCCCGAGACGGGGCCGTAGCCGGTGTCCGTGAGACCGCCCGGCCGTACGACCAGCTCGGTCACGGCGTCCTCGAGCGGAAGGCCCGTGGCCGCCATGACGACCCGGCCGAGCAGCATGAACCCGAGGTCGGAGTACGCGCGCTGGCGGCCCGGCTCGTACCGCAGCGGCAGCGCGTCGAGCGCGGCGAACGCGTCCTGCCGGCCTCCGGCAGGCGTCCGCGCGAGGTACAGCGGCTGCCACTCCCACAGGCCGGCTCGGTGCTGCAGCAGCATCGTCAGGGTGGTCCCGGGTGCACAGGCGGAGCCGGGCACGTAGCGGCTGACGTCGTCGCCCAGGTCGAGCTCGCCGAGCGACGCGAGCCGGTGGAGGGCCGACGTGGTCGCGAGGACCTTCGTGACGGACGCCACGTCGAACCGGCTTCCCGGAGTCACCGCGCGCCCGGCCGAGTCGGCGCTGCCGACAGCCTCGACTCGTGTCCCCGC
>JACRAA010000186.1 GCA_016213595.1 Actinomycetota bacterium
CCCAACCTAGCGGCGGCAGGAGCCGCCGGGCGAGCGACGGGCCCTGGGGCGCCGAGGCGGCGAGACGATGCGATCCGTGCGCCGCGTCACCCCCGGTCTGCACGTATTCACGCTTGTGGCGCCGCAGGAGGCCGGCTGGGCCAGAACCGGCAGGAAACGGGTCAACACGGCGCCTCCGTAACCCCACCGGGGTATGTGCAGCCAGGGGGCGGGCTGATGGGATGGGCCCATGACGCGAACGATCGGTGTGACCGAGGTCGTGCTCCGAGACGCCCACCAGAGCCTCATCGCCATCCGTATGGCGATGGAGGACATGGTCGGCGCCTGCGAGGACATCGACCAGGCTGGCTACTGGAGTGTGGAGTGCTGGGGCGGTGCCACGTACGACGCGTGCATCCGCTACCTGAACGAGGACCCGTGGGAGCGTCTGAGGACCTTCCGGAAGCTGATGCCGAACTCGCGGCTGCAGATGCTGCTGCGCGGGCAGAACCTTCTCGGCTACCGCCACTACGAGGACATGGTCGTCGACAAGTTCGTCGAGAAGTCGGCCGAGAACGGCATGGACGTCTTCCGCGTCTTCGACGCCCTCAACGACCCGCGCAACATGGCCCGTGCCATGGCGGCGGTGAAGAAGACGGGCAAGCACGCGCAAGGCACCATCTGCTACACGATCAGCCCGCTGCACACCACCGAGGGCTACATCAAGCTCGCCGGCCAGCTGCTCGACATGGGCGCCCAGTCGATCGCCCTCAAGGACATGGCCGCCCTGCTGCAGCCGCAGCCGGCGTACGACATCGTCAAGGGCATCAAGGACACGTACGGCGACGTGCAGGTCAACGTCCACTGCCACGCGACCACCGGTGTCACCCTGGTCAGCCTCATGAAGGCGATCGAGGCGGGCGCGGACGTGGTCGACACCTCGATCTCGTCGATGTCGCTCGGCCCGGGCCACAACCCGACCGAGTCGCTCGTCGCGATGCTGCAGGGCACCGAGTACACGACCAACCTCGACCCTGAGCGCCTCGTCCGGATCCGTGACCACTTCGCGGCCGTGCGGCCGAAGTACAAGGCCTTCGAGTCCGCCACCCTGGTCGACACCGACATCTTCTCGAGCCAGATCCCCGGCGGCATGTTGAGCAACATGGAGTCGCAGCTCAAGCAGCAGGGCGCCGGCGACCGGATCAAGGAGGTCATGGAGGAGGTCCCCCTCGTCAAGGCCGACGCCGGTCACCCGCCGCTGGTCACGCCGTCCAGCCAGATCGTCGGCTCCCAGGCCGTGTTCAACGTCCTCATGGGTCGGTACAAGGTCATGACGGGCGAGTTCGCCGACCTCATGCTCGGCTACTACGGCGAGTGCATCGGCGAGCGCAACCCCGAGGTCGTCGAGATCGCACGCCAGCAGGCGAAGAAGGAGCCGATCACGGTCCGACCCGCCGAGCTGCTCAAGCCCGAGTGGGGCGCGCTGGTCGAGGCGACCGAGAAGCTCGAGGGCAACGACGGCTCCGACGAGGACGTCCTCACCTACGCGATGTTCCCGTCCGTCGCCCCCGGGTTCTTCAAGACCCGTGACGAAGGCCCGAAGAACGTCGGCAAGACGCCCGAGCAGATGACGGCAGAGAAGGATGCGGCGACCGGGGCGTCGAAGGCGGTCACCGGACCGATCACGTACAAGGTCTCACTGGGTGGGCGCGACCACAGCGTCACCGTCGAAAGGGCATGAGCATGGCGAAGACGAAGGTCGCGTCGATGGCTGAGCGCATCGAGGAGACGCACCAGGCGCGCGTCAAGATGCGTCTCGGAGGCGGCGAGGACAAGCTGCAGAAGCAGCGCGACAAGGGCAAGATGACCGCGCGCGAGCGTCTCGACGCGCTGCTCGACGAGGGCACGTTCCAGGAGATCGGGCTGTTCCGCAAGAACCGCACGGTCACCTTCGGGATGGACAAGGCCGACATGCCGGCCGACGGTGTCGTCACCGGCTCGGGCGCCGTGCTCGGCCGCCCGATCCACGTCGCCAGCCAGGACTTCACCGTCATGGGCGGCTCGGCCGGCGAGACCCACTCCATGAAGGTCGTCGACATGATGGAGTCCGCGCTCAAGTGCGGCACGCCGTTCGTGTTCATCAACGACTCGGGCGGCGCCCGTGTCCAGGAGGGCATCGACTCGCTGTCCGGCTACGGACAGGTGTTCTACGCCAACGTCAAGCTGTCCGGCGCCGTGCCCCAGGTCTCGATCATCTGCGGCCCCTGCGCGGGGGGCGCGGCGTACTCGCCGGCCCTCACGGACTTCGTCATCCAGACCCGCAAGGCCCACATGTTCATCACGGGCCCGAACGTCATCGAGCAGGTCACCGGTGAGAAGGTCACCCAGGATGCTCTCGGCGGTGCGGACACGCACATGGCCGTCTCCGGCGTGAACCACTTCGTGGCCGACGACGACGCGCAGGCGATCCTCATCGCCAAGAAGCTGCTGAGCTTCCTGCCGAGCAACAACACCGAGGACGCTCCGATCGTCGACCCCGACCCGTACGTGGAGCCGGACGAGACGATGGCCGGGCTCGTCCCGGTCGAGGGCACGAAGGGCTACGACGTCCGTACGGTCATCGCGCGGCTCGTGGACCACTCCGACTTCCTCGAGGTACAGGCCGGCTACGCGATGAACATCGTGGTCGGCTTCGCGCGCATCAACGGCCGGACGGTCGGGATCGTGGCGAGCCAGCCGAACGTGATGGCCGGGGTCCTCGACATCAACGCCTCCGACAAGGGCTCGAAGTTCATCCGCTTCTGTAACGCGTTCAACATCCCGATCGTGACCCTCGTCGACGTCCCCGGCTTCCTGCCCGGCGTCGCCCAGGAGCACGGCGGCATCATCCGCCACGGCGCGAAGATGCTGTACGCCTACGCTGCGGCCACCGTGCCGAAGATCACCGTCGTCCTGCGCAAGGCGTACGGCGGCGCGTACATCGCGATGGCCTGCAAGGACCTCGGCGCCGACCAGGTGTTCGCATGGCCGACTGCGGAGATCGCGGTGATGGGCGCGGAGGGTGCGGCTTCGGTCGTGTTCAGGCGGGAGATCGACGCCGCCGAGGACCCGGACGCGCGTCGCCAGGAGCTCGTGGACGAGTACCGCAACACGTTCTCGACGCCGTACGTGGCCGCGTCACGGGGCCTCGTCGACGACATCATCAACCCGGCGGACACTCGCCGGAAGGTGGCGATGGCGCTCGAGCTGCTCGTCAACAAGCGCGAGCTGCGGCCGGCCAAGAAGCACGGCCTGGGGCCGGTGTGACGCCGATGACCACGGACACGAACGCCGAACTCCTCGAGCTCGTACGAAGCCTCTCCGAGCGCGTCGACTCGCTGGAGGTCGAGGTCAAGAGCCTGCGGATGCTGAGCAACGACGAGGTCTCCGAGGACATCATGGTCGCCATCGCGGCGGCTGTGGCGGCCTACCTCGGGCACCGCGCCCGCAAGCGCCAGCCCACCTTCACTCGGAAGACGACCGAGTGGCAGTCGGCGACCCGGCGCAGCCAGCTCAACCACGCACCCATCCACCTGCGATAAGGACAGACATGAAACTGAAGGTGACCGTCAACGGTGTCGCGTACGACATCGAGGTGGAGGTCGACGAGAACGAGAAGCCTCAGCTCGGCGCCATCGTCATCGGTGGGAGCGGGGTCAGCGCGCGTCAGACTGCCTCCGTCCCGGCGTCCGTCGTGAACGGTGTGACCGCGCCCCTGTCCGGCTCGGTGTCGAAGATCCTCGTGGCCGAAGGCGATGAGATCAAGGCCGGCCAGGTGCTGGTCGTGCTCGAGGCCATGAAGATGGAGACCGAGATCACGGCCCCCGCCGACGGCAAGGTGAAGGCTCTCCTCGTCACCCAGGGCGAGTCCGTCCAGGGTGGTCAGGCGCTCGTCGAGTTCGAGTAGGAGACGCCGAGTAGGAGAACGTCGGCCAGGGGAACAATCGTCGGCCCGCGTCGGGAGGCTTCCGGCGCGGGCCGGTCCACGCCCGCTCGCACAGGGGCGACGCGAGGCCGGGCCGAGTCAGTTGGTGACGAGCGAGTCGGGCAGGTGCGGGGTCCAGTTGACCCGCAGGGCACGGCAGCTCTGGAACTCCGGCGAGTCCTCGTACACGGACAGGCTCGTGTTGTGGATCTCGACCCAGCCGGGCATCTCGGTGATCCCGAGGAACTGCCGGAACAGGAACTGCGAGAAGTAGCCGTGGCTCACCAGGGCCACGGTGGCGTCGTCGTCGTTGCGCCCCCGGATGTCGGCGACGAGGTCGCGGGCGCGGGTGGTGGGGCCGTCCGTCTCGTTCTCGACAGGTCCCGTCCACCAGCCTCTCGACGAGGCTGCCGGCGGCAGTGCGAGCCGGTCGGAGATCTCGAAGAGCTCGTCGGCGGTCGCGCCCGGGTACGGGACCCGCTGCTCGTCCTCGTCGAGGTCGAAGGGGCCGCCGACCTCGTACAGGTCGGTCCTGCCGATCAAGGGGAGGTCCAGGGCCTCGGCGATCGGGGCAGCCGTCTGTACGGCGCGCGCCATGAGGCTGGTGTAGATGGTGTCGATGCGCCAGGGCAGGATGCGCTCGATGTGCTCCGCGAGCAGCGCGGCCTGCCGGTGGCCGGTCTCCGTCAGGGGTGTGTCCGGATGCCGCCCGGCCTCGCTGCCGGTCTGCTCCCACAGGAGGTTGTTCCCTGACTGTCCATGACGGATGACGACGAAACGCACGGTCCCTAGTTTGTCAGGAACGGCTCACGGGGACCGAACGACGTCCAGGGCGCGTCACGACACCCGGTACAGCTTGTGCTGCGCCGCCTGGGCAAGCGGCCGGACGACGATCCTGTCGATGTTCACGTGGTGCGGCCGGCTCGCGACCCACGCGATCGTCTCGGCGATGTCGTCGGCCACGAGCGGTCCCGGGACTCCCGCATAGACCTTCGCCGCGCGCTCCGCGTCGCCCCCGAAGCGCGTCAGCGAGAACTCCTCGGTCTGCACCATGCCGGGTACGACCTCGCAGATCCGTACGGGCTCGCCGACCAGCTCGAGCCGCATCGCGCCGGCGATCATCCGCTCGGCCGCCTTCGCGCCGCAGTAGCCCGCGCCGCCTTCGTACGGCCCGTCGGCCGCCACGCTCGTCACGAACACGACCGTGCCCTCCGCGGCGCGCAGCGCCGGCAGCAGTGCCTTGGTGACACGTACCGTCCCGACGACGTTCTTGTCGTACATCGCGACCCACGCATCGAGGTCGGCCTCGGCCACGGGCTCCAGGCCCAACGCTCCGCCCGCGTTGTTGACGAGCAGGTCGAGCCGGTCCCCGATCGCGTCGGCGAGCGCGGCGACGTCGGACGCGTCGGTGATGTCACAGGCGACGGCCCGGCCGCCGATCTCGTCGGCGAGCGCCTGGATCCGGTCGGCACGCCGCGCCGCGACCACGACGTCGTAGTCGGCGGAGAGCAGTCGGGCGGTGGCGGCGCCGATCCCTGAGGAGGCTCCGGTGACGAGGGCAGTGGGACGGGTCATGAGGCGATTCTGCCTCACGACGCGGTCGCGGTCTCCCGAGCCACGTGGTCGCGGAACGCCTCGAGGAACGAGCTGAGGAAGCCGCGCATGGAGTCCTGCGACACAGAGCCGTCCTCGGCGAACACCTCACGGCTGTACCTGACGTAGGCCTCCGGCTGGGCCAGCTGGCGGGCGTTGAGGTACGCCAGCACCCCTCGCAGGTCCCGCTGGGCCAATGCCGTACCGATCGCGCCCATCGTGGTGCCGATCATCGCGGTCGGCTTGCTGTCGAACGAGTTGGTGCCGCGCGGTCGCGACGCCCAGTCCAGCGCGTTCTTGAGGCAGCCGGGGATGGAGCGGTTGTACTCGGGCGTGACCAGCAGCACACCGTCCGTGGCGGCGAGCGCCTCCTTCAAGGCACGCGCCGGGGCGGGGTAGTCCTCGTCGTAGTCCTGCGAGTACAGCGGCAGGTCGCGGATCGGCACCTCGACGAGCTCGAGCTCGGGCGGTGCGAGCCCGACGAGAGCCCGCGAGAGGACCCGGTTGATGGAGGTGGAGGAGAGGCTCCCCACGACGTAGCCGATGCGGTAGGACTTCATCCGGAGCCAGTACCCGCCGAGCCCTCGGCCTCACGCGGCATCGGGTCAGACCCGGTGCTTGTCCCCCTTGTCGCTCCGCTCCTTGGCGGCCTCCTGGTCCGCCTGCGCTCGTGCGATCCAGTCGGCGGCCTGGACCATCGTGAGGTGCGTGAGCGCCTGTGGGGTGTTGCCGACCTGATGGTGCGACGACGGGTCGTACTCCTCAGACAGCAGGCCGAGGTCGTTGGTGAAGGAGAGGAGCCGTTCCATGAGCGTGCAGGCGTCGTCGAGGCGTCCCGAGCGTGCGTACTGCTCGACGAGCCAGAACGAGCAGGCGAGGAAGGGGTGCTCGCCCGGGGGAAGATGGTCGAGGTCAGGGGAGGCGTCGATCCGGTACCGCATGACCAGGCCGTCGTGGATGAGGTCCTTCTCGATCGCCGCCACCGTGCCGAGCATCCTGGGGTCGTCGGGCCTGCAGAACCCCACCTGCGCGAGGACCAGCAGAGAGGCATCGACCTCGTGCGACCCGTACGCCTGCACGTAGGTGTTGCGCTCACGGTCGAAGCCGTGCTCCTCGATCTCGTCTCGGATGTGGTCCCGCAGCTTCTCCCAGCGCTCCACGGGACCGGGCAGGCCGCCCTCCCGTACCGCCCGTACCGCACGGTCCAGGGCCGTCCACATCATGACCCGGGAGTGGGTGAAGGCCCGAGGCTTGCCGCGGATCTCCCAGATGCCCCGGTCGGCGTCGTTCCAGTGCTCCTCGACGAACGTCATCAGCGCACGCTGCAGCGGCCAGGAGAAGGCGTCCTCCTTCACCCCTGCGTCGCGGGCCTCCTGCAGTGCGACCATGACCTCGCCGATGACGTCACCCTGGAACTGGGAGACCGCGGCGTTGCCGATCCGTACGGGCGAGGCGCCCTGGTAGCCCGGCAGTGACGGCAGCTCCCGTTCGGGCAGGTAGCGCTCGCCCGCCACCCCGTACAGCGTCTGGATGTCGTCCGGGTCCCCCGCAAGCGCCCGCAGCAGCCAGGCGCGCCAGTTCTGCGCCTCGCTGACGTAGGAGTGGGCGAGGAACGCGCTCAGGGTCAGCGCGGCGTCCCGGAGCCAGACGTAGCGGTAGTCCCAGTTGCGCTGCCCCCCGAACTGCTCGGGCAGGCTCGTGGTCACCGCCGCGACGATGCCCCCGGTCTCCTCATCCGTGAGGGCGCGCAGGACGAGCAGCGACCGCATCACGGCGTCGTAGTACGGGCCCTGGTGGTCGTACCGGGAGGCCCAGTCGTGCCACCAGCGGATCGTCTCCTCGTGCGCCGCCTCGATGTCGATGGGCCCTGGCGGCTTCTTGTGCGACTGGAACCAGGTCAAGGTCACCTCCGCGGTCTCACCCTCGGTGAGGACGTACGTCGACCGGTGGTGGCGCTCGCCCGCCTCGATCGCGGGTCCGCGTCGGACGAGCGCGTTGGGTCCGGCGATGGCGACGAGCATCTTGTCGTCGCCGTCCTCCACCCGACGGACCCAGGGAGTCGCCGTCGCATAGTCGAACCGCATCCGCAGCTCCTCGACCACCTCCACCAACCCGCGCACGCAGCGCACGCGCCGCACGATGTTCGACAGGTGGTCGCCGTGCGGCATGAAGTCGCACACCTCGAGCTCGCCGGTGCTGGTCGTCCAGTGCGTGACGAGGACGAACGTGCCCTCCACGTACTCCCGCGTCGCGGTCGCCTTCGCGTCGGAGGGCGCGACGCGCCAGTGGCCCTGCTCCTCGTCGCCGAGGAGCGCACCGAACACGGACGGCGAGTCGTAGCGGGGCACGCACAGCCAGTCGATGCTGCCGTCCCGGCCGACGAGCGCCCCCGTATGGCAGTCACTGATGAGGGCGTAGTCCTCAATGGGAAGACTCATGGGCACATCTTGCGCGCGACCTCCAACCCTCCCAGGGGGATCGCGAGCGACCCCGATAGGCTGCCGCCCATGACCTCAACGCTGATCCTGCTCCGCCACGGCGAGAGCGAATGGAACGCCAAGAACCTCTTCACGGGATGGGTCGACGTCGACATCAACGAGAAGGGGGTCGGCGAAGCGAAGCGCGGCGCCGAGCTCCTCAAGGCGGAGAACCTGCTGCCCGACGTGGTCCACACGTCGGTGCTGCGGCGGGCCATCCACACCGCCTACCTGGCGCTCGACGGCTGTGACCGCCACTGGATCCCGGTGAAGCGGTCGTGGCGCCTCAACGAGCGTCACTACGGCGACCTCCAGGGCAAGAACAAGGCGCAGACGCTCGAGCAGTACGGCGAGGAGCAGTTCATGCTGTGGCGTCGTTCGTACGACACACCGCCGCCGCCCATCCCCGCCGACGGCGAGTTCTCCCAGTTCAGCGACGCCCGCTACGCCGAGCTGCCCAGCGAGGCACGGCCCCTCACCGAGTGCCTCAAGGATGTCGTCGTCCGGATGCTCCCGTACTGGTACGACGCCATCGTGCCCGACCTCCGTCTCGGCAGGACGACGCTCGTCGCCGCCCACGGCAACTCCCTGCGGGCGCTCGTCAAGCACCTCGACGGCATCTCGGACGCGGACATCGCCGGACTCAACATCCCCACGGGCATCCCGCTGCTGTACGAGCTCGACGACGACCTCCGGCCCGTGACTCGCGCCGGACGCTACCTCGACCCGGAGGCCGCGGCCGCGGCCATCGAGGCCGTCAAGAACCAGGGCAAGAAGTAGGCGGGACGGCGGTGGTCCAGCTGTGGCAGCGCAGCCGGGCCGCGGAGGTGCTGCTCGGGCTGAGTGGGCTCCTCACGTTCCCGGCCGCCGCCGCGCTCTTCGGCGGGCTGTACCTCGCGACGCACCACGCTCCCGGTCCCGTCGGCTACGCCGGCGACGTCGGCATCCTCGTCGTCGTCGCCGTGCTCCTGCTGGCCTGCGCGGTCGCGGCGCTCGCGCACGAGGGGCTCCACGCGGTGGGGTTGCTCGTCGCCGGACGGACGCCCGGCCTCGCCGTACGGACGCCGGGCCTCGCCATACGGACGCCGGGCCTGGCCATGCGGACGAGCCCGTACCCCATGCTGTGCGTCGACCGCACCGAGGCTCCGTACGGGCGTGGCCCTTTCGTGCTCGTCATGCTCGCGCCAGTCGTGCTGCTGACTCTGGTGCTGGTGGTCGGCGTGGCGACGGGCCCGTTCGCGGGATGGCTGATCGTGCCGGCCGCGTTCCAGCTGACAGCCTCGAAGATGGACGTCGCGTACAGCATCGTCGCGCTGCGCCAGCCCGCCGGTACGACCTGCAGGGTCAGCGAGGACGGTCTCGAGCTGACGCTTCCGGCAGACCTCGAGGTGCCCTGAGGCTCAGGCCTTCGGCCACATGTCGCCCTCGGGCGCACTCCCCGTGGTGAGGTAGATGACCCGGCTGCCGATGTTGACGGCGTGGTCGGCGATGCGCTCGTAGTAGCGGCCGAGGAGGGCCGCGTCCACAGCCTTCTCGACGCCTTCGCTCCAGTCGTCGCTGAGGAGCACCCTGAACTGCGCGGCCCGCAGCTCGTCCATCTCCTCGTCGTCCTCCGCCAGCTGGGCGGCGTTCTCGACGTTGCGGTCGCGCAGGGTCGTGGCGGCGGTACGGACCATGGACTCGGCGAGCGTCGCCATCGCGCGGAAGTTCTCCCGCAGCGCATCCGGTACAGCCGAGTCGGGGTAGCGGAGCCGGGCCACCTTCGCCACGTGCGCCGCGAGGTCGCCCATCCGGCCGAGGGCGTTCGTCATGCGCAGGGCGGCCACGATCGTACGGAGCTCGCCCGCCACCGGCGACTGCCGCGCGAGCAGGGCGAACGCACGCTGCTCGATGTCGTCGTGGGCGGCGTCGACGATGCGGTCGTCGGTGATCACCTGCTCGGCGAGGGGGAGGTTGGCGTCCAGGAGGGAGCGCGTTGCACGGTTCACCGCGTCCGCGACGGTCTCGGTGAGCCCGACGAGGGACACGACGATCGCGTCCAGCTGCCCGTGGTACGTCTCGCGCATGTCCTGCCTGTCTCTGAGCCGACGCGTGGGAGCGTCGCCTGCTCAGCATAGATGTCGGTCCTGCGGTCGCTCACGGTACGACTCGCGTCCTCCCCGCCGGGTCCGGCTCGGCGACGCTGAGGTGAACGACGGTCGAACGATTCGCCGGGCAGCGCTCGCGACGCCGGGCCGGGCAGCCCGGAGGACCCCGACCTGCATAGGATCTGCCCGTGAGCTCCTGGCTGGTCGTGCTGTTCTGTGCGATCGCCCTTGGCATCGGCCTCGCCGTGGGGCGCTACTCGAGACGCGATCCCGTGCCGGACGAGCCCCAGCTCCCGTCCGTACCGCCGGACGCACTCATCGTCGCCATCGAGAGCGGCGCGGCGGCGTTGTTCGTCGGCAACCAGGACGACGTGCTCGAAGCGACCGAGCCGGCACGCGCGATGGGTCTGGCCCGCGGGAACCGCGTCGCCTCACCACGGACGCTCGAGCTGGTCCGGTCCGTACGACGCACGGGTCTCGCCGACCACGCGATGATCGAGCGCCCGGGCAGTACGACGGCGGCCCCGGTGAACCTCGCGCTGTCGGTCGCGCCGCTGCGGGACGGCGTCGTCGTGGTGCTCGCGCGCGACATCTCGGAGGAACGCCGCATCGACCTGTCCCGGCGCGACTTCGTGACGAACATCAGCCACGAGCTGAAGACGCCGATCGGAGCGATCGCGCTGCTCAGCGAGGCCGTCGAGCAGGCATCCGACGACCCGGAGATGGTCGTCCGGTTCGCCACCCGGATGCAGCGGGAGTCGGCCCGGCTCACCGAGCTGGTGCAGCAGATCATCACCTTGTCCCGGCTCCAGTCCGACGACCCGCTCCGGGAGGCGAAGGCGGTCGACATCAGTGCGGTCGTCCGCCGGGCCGTGGACCGGCTCGGCTCAGCCGCACGCGCCCGTCGAGTGGCGCTCACCGTGTCCGACCGTGAACCCGGGGACGTCATCGGGGACGGCTCCCAGCTCATCGACGCCGTCGCCAACCTCGTCGCCAACGCCATCGCGTACAGCCATGAAGGGGCCCGCGTCGCCGTCACGTGCAGCCGCCGCCGGATCGGCGACGACGAGGTCATCGAGATCGCCGTCACCGACAACGGCATCGGGATCGCCGAGGCCGACCAGGAGCGGATCTTCGACCGCTTCTACCGTGTCGACCCCGACCGCAGCCGCGCGTCGGGCGGTACGGGACTCGGCCTGTCGATCGTCAAGCTCGTCGCCGAGGCACATGGCGGGACAGTGTCGCTGTGGAGCAAGGTGGGAAGCGGGTCCACCTTCACGCTCCGGCTGCCCGCATGGATCCCGCCCCTCCAGCCCGAACCATCGAACACCGACCAGGAGGTCGCCTCATGACCCGTGTGCTGCTCGTCGAGGACGAGGAGAGCTACCGCGAGGCCACGAGCTACATGCTGCGGCGGGAGGGGTACGAGGTCTTCGCGGCCGCCGACGGCCGGACAGGGCTCGACGAGTTCGCCCGGACCGGCGCCGACATCGTCCTGCTCGACCTGATGCTCCCTGGCCTGTCAGGCGTGGAGGTGTGTCGTCAGCTGCGGCAGACGTCGAGCGTGCCGGTCATCATGGTCACGGCGAGGGACTCCGAGATCGACAAGGTCGTGGGCCTCGAGATCGGTGCCGACGACTACGTGACCAAGCCGTTCAGCCACCGCGAGCTCGTGGCCCGCATCCGGGCCGTGCTGCGCCGCGGCCAGGACTCCGAGCCGGCTCCCGACGTGATCGAGGCGGGCGACGTCCGGATGAACGTCGAGCGCCACGAGGTCACACTCCGGGGGGAGCCGGTACGGCTCGCCCTCAAGGAGTTCGAGCTCCTCGAGATGTTCCTCCGCAACCCTGGGCGGGTGCTCACCCGCGGGCAGCTGATCGACCGGGTGTGGGGCTCGGACTACTTCGGTGACACCAAGACGCTCGACGTCCACGTCAAGCGGCTGCGGGCCAAGCTGGAGGCCGACCCGGCGAACCCCGCTCTCTTCGTGACCGTACGCGGCCTGGGCTACAAGCTGGACGTGTAGCGAACGCCCCCCACGCGGCGCTCTGCCAGACTGAGCCGGTGACCGCTCCCGACACCTGGGGCCTGCCCGACCTGCCCGAGCCCCTCCCGTACCCCGTCGTCGACGCCCACACCCACCTCGCATCGGTGACCGAGCGGGTGGGGATGCCTGTCGAGGCGAACCTGGCACTCGCCCGGCTCGTCGGCGTGGAACGGGTCGTGGACGTCGGCTGGGACGCCGAGAGCTCGCGACAGTGCGTCGAGACCGCCGCCAACCATCATGAGGTGGTGGCGAACGTGGCGCTCCACCCCAACGACGTGGCGCGGCACCCGGAGCTCGTGGACGCCGGCTTGGCCGAGGTCGAGCGGCTCGCGAACCTCGGACCGCACGTACGCGGCGTGGGCGAGACCGGGCTCGACTACTTCCGTACGACCGACCCGGCAGGCCAGGCCCGCCAGCGGGACGCGTTCGCCGCCCATGTCGCCATCGCCCGCTCGGCGGGTGTGACGCTGGTCATCCATGACCGGGACGCCCACGACGACGTGCTCGACGTGCTCGACGCGGGACCCCTGCCGGACCGGGTCGTCATGCACTGCTTCTCGGGCGACGCCGACTTCGCCCGCCGGTGCGTGGACCGTGGGTTCTGGCTCTCGTTCCCCGGCGTCGTCACGTACAACGCCAACGCTCACCTCCGCGAGGCCCTCCGAGCGACACCACGGGAGAAGGTGCTCGTCGAGACCGACGCGCCGTACCTGACGCCGGTGCCGGCGCGGGGCCGGCCCAACGCGTCGTACCTCGTCGCCCACACCGTACGGTTCGTGGCCGACCAGCTGAGCCAGGACCTGGCCGACCTGTGCCGACAGCTCACGGTGAACACGTTCGAGGCGTTCGGCGGCCCGTGGGGCGACGATGACTGACACCGGGCTCCTCGACCCCCGAACGGTCCGTACCCTCGCTGCCGAGCTCGACCTGCATCCCAGCAAGCAGCGGGGCCAGAACTTCGTCGTCGACCCCAACACCGTGCGCCGCATCGTCGCGCTGTCCGGCGTCCAGCCCGGCGAGGTCGTGCTGGAGGTCGGCCCTGGGCTCGGCTCGCTGACCCTGGGCCTGCTGGAGGCCGGGGCGCACGTCGTCGCGGTGGAGATCGAGCCCTCCCTGGCCGGTCGCCTGGTCCGTACGGTGACCGAGCGCCTACCGGACGCCGTCGAGCGGCTCACGGTCGTGGAGGCCGACGCGATGCGGGTCACGACGCTCGACCCGATGCCGACGCGCGTGGTCGCCAACCTCCCGTACAACGTCTCGGTCCCCGTGATCCTCCACCTGCTCGCGACCTTCCCGAGCATCGCGTCGGGGCTGGTCATGGTGCAGCTCGAGGTCGCCGACCGGCTCGTCGCCCCGCCCGGCAGCAAGGTGTACGGGACGCCATCGGCCAAGCTCGCCTGGTACGCGTCGGCGTCTCGCGTCGGCACCGTCCCGGCAAGCGTCTTCTGGCCGGTCCCCAACGTGGAGTCGGGACTGGTGGCCTTCGCGCGCCGCGAGGCCCCGTCCACGGTCGACCGGGAGCGTGTTTTCGGCGTCGTCGACGCGGCCTTCGGACAGCGACGCAAGATGCTCCGCGCCGCGCTCGCCCGGGTCTTCGGCTCCTCGGCCGGCGCCACTGAGGCCCTCGAGCGCGCCGGGGTCGACCCGACGCTGCGCGGCGAGACGCTCACGATCGGCCAGTTCGCCTCGATCGCTCACCAGCTCTCGGAAGGCCCTGACCCGAGAAGGTAGGTTCGACACGTGGAGCCGAGCGATGTGGACGCTGCCGTACGGGTTCAGGTGCCTGCCAAGGTCAACCTGGGTCTGTCGGTCTCTCCCCGGCGCGAGGACGGCTTCCACGAGCTGACCACGCTGTTCATGGCGGTGTCGCTGCACGACATCATCACCGCGACCCCGAGCAGACGGGGACGTCTCACCGTCGAGGTCTCGGGTGAGGGTGCGCACCAGGTGCCCATCGACATGTCGAACCTGGCGCTGAAGGCAGCCGCGCTGCTGCGGTCCCGGTACGGGACACCCGACCTCGGGGCCCACCTCGTCATCGACAAGCAGATCCCCGTCGCCGGGGGCATGGCCGGGGGGTCCGCAGACGCGGCGGGCGGGCTGCTGGCCTGTTCCATGCTCTGGGGGCTGGACCTGGGCCAGGCCCAGCTGCTCGAGCTCGCGGCCGAGCTCGGCAGCGACGTCCCGTTCTCGCTGATGGGTGGCTGCGCGCTCGGCACCGGGCGCGGCGAGCAGCTCGCCCCCGCGCTGTGCAAGGGGACGTACGAGTGGGTGTTCGCGCTCGCGCACCGCGGCCTGTCCACGCCCAGGGTGTTCGCCGACTACGACAGGTACAACGAGAGCCAGCCGACCCCCCGGGCCGTCATCGACGGCCTCATGACGGGGCTCGCCTCGCACGACCTGAAGGCTGTACGGACGGGCATGTGCAACGACCTCCAGAACTCCGCGATCCGCCTGTACCCGGCGATCCTCGACACCATCGAGGAAGGGCTGAGCCTCGGCGGACTCACCGCGATCGTCAGCGGCTCAGGCCCCACGGTGGCCTTCCTCTGCGCGGATGCCGACGATGCCGTGAACCTCGTCGTGGGACTGTCGAGCGTGCCGTCCGTACGGGCGGTCCTCAGGGCCAAGGGGCCGGTACCCGGCGCGCGTGCGCTCAGCAGCAGCTGAGGGCGCCGCCGGCCGTGGCGGAGCCGACCCCCGGGTAGCCCTGGCTACAGCCGGCGTGTCCGCAGCCGCAGCGCGTTGGCGATGACGCTGACCGAGGACAGCGCCATGGCGGCGGCGGCGATCATCGGAGAGAGCAGCAGACCGAACGCCGGGTAAAGGACGCCTGCGGCGAGCGGGATTCCGGCGGCGTTGTAGACGAAGGCGAACACGAGGTTCTGGCGGATGTTCGACATGGTGGCCTTGGACAGCGCCCGGGAGCGCACGATGCCGGTCAGGTCGCCCTTGAGCAGGGTCACTCCGGCACTCTCGATGGCCACGTCCGTACCGGTGCTCATCGCGATCCCGACATCGGCGGCCGTCAGGGCAGGTGCGTCGTTGACGCCGTCGCCGGCCATGGCCACGACGCGACCCTCGGCTCGGAGCGCGTTCACCACGTCGCTCTTGTGGTCGGGCAGCACCTCGGCCTCCACCCGGTCGATCCCGAGCGTCCGGGCCACGGCGTCCGCGGTGACCTTGTTGTCGCCGGTGAGCATGACGACCTCGATGCCCTCGTCTCGCAGGGACTTCAGCGCGGCCGCCGTGGTGTCCTTGACCGGGTCGGCGATCGCGAGCACGGCTGCCAGCCGGTCGTCGACAGCGACGTAGACGGCCGTGGCGCCGCCCGCGCGCAGTCGGTCCGCCTCAGTGTCCAACACGCCCGTCTCCACGCCGTGACCGGCGAGGAACGCGCTGCTGCCCACGAGAAGGCGTCGTCCCTCCACCGTTCCCGTCACGCCCTTGCCCATCGGGGCGTCGAAGTCGGACACGTCGGGAACGACCAGTCCGGCGTCCGTGGCGGCCCGTACGACGGCCAGTCCGAGCGGGTGCTCGCTGGGGCGCTCCACGGCGGCCGCCAGCCGAAGGACCTCGTTCTCGTCAGCGCCCTCGACCGGACTGATGTGGGTGACGGACGGACGGCCCTGGGTGAGGGTGCCCGTCTTGTCGACGACCAGCGTGTCGACCTTCTCCATGAGCTCGAGGGCCTCGGCGTTCTTGATGAGGACGCCGAGCGACGCGCCCCGGCCCACGCCCACCATGATCGACATCGGCGTGGCCAGACCGAGCGCACACGGGCAGGCGATGATGAGGACGCTCACGGCGACGACCAGGGCGTGCGCCAGCCGCGGCTGCGGGCCGACGGTCGCCCAGACGGCGAACGCGACGAGTGCGGCGGCGATGACGGCCGGTACGAACACGGCCGAGACCCGGTCGGCGAGCCGCTGGATCGGTGCACGAGAGCGCTGCGCCTCCGCCACCATCTGCACGATGCGGGCAAGCATGGTGTCCCGTCCGACCTTGTCGGCACGTACGACCAGGGACCCCGTCTGGTTCACGGTCCCGCCGATGACCGTGTCGCCGGACTCCTTCGTCACCGGCATCGACTCGCCGGTCACCATCGACTCGTCCACCGTGGACCGGCCGTCCTGTACGGCGCCGTCGACGGGCACCGACTCACCCGGCCGGACCCGCAGCAGGTCGCCGACCTGTACGTGGTCGAGGGTGACGTCGGTGTCGACGCCACCCTCGTCGACGCGGTGGGCCGTCTTGGGGGTGAGGTCGAGCAGTGCCCGGATGGCGCCCGAGGTGCTCTCCCTGGCGCGCAGCTCGAGGACCTGCCCGAGCAGGACGAGGGTGGTGATGACGGCAGCGGCCTCGAAGTAGACCGCCACCGTCCCGTCCATCCTGAAGGCCTCCGGGAAGACACCGGGCGCGACGGTCGCCACCAGGCTGAACAGCCACGCCACGCCGGTACCCATCGCGACCAGGGTGAACATGTTGAGCTTCATCGTGCGGAGCGAGAGCCAGCCTCTCTGGAAGAACGGCCAGCCAGCCCACAGCACCACGGGGGTCGCCAGGACGAGCTGTGCCCAGTTCGCCGCGGTGGGGGAGATGACATCCCGGAGTGCGGGGATGAGGTCGCGCCCCATCGACAGGATCAGCACGAGGACGCTGAGGGCGACAGCGATCGCGAACCGCCGGGTCATGTCGGCCAGCTCGGGGTTCGGGCCGCCCTCCAGGGTCGCCGTGACCGGCTCGAGAGCCATGCCGCAGATGGGGCAGCTGCCGGGGCCGGGCTGTCGGACCTCGGGGTGCATGGGGCACGTCCACTCCGCGGCGTCCGCCACAGCCACGGCCTCAGCAGCGGGGTCACGCCGAGATCCGCCGCCGGCCATCGGGACGCCGTCGTCATGCCCGGCATGGCTGGGTCCGTCGGAGACGGCTGAGGCCCCGACGTAGTCCGCGGGGTGTGCCTCGAAGGCTGCCTTGCAGCCGGCGGAGCAGAAGTAGTAGTCCCGTCCATCCAGCTCCGAGCGGTGCTCGCTGGTGGTGGCAACGTCCATCCCGCAGACCGGATCCTTCACCAGTGAGGTCGTGGATGAGGACGACTGGTCGCTGTGCATGTCCATACTCCGACTATACCCCCTATAGGTATTATTCCCAAGGCCGCTCGCGACACTGGCGAGGCGGACGGGAGGCCAACGCGAGCAGGCCCTTTCCCCGGCGTCAGGCGCTGTTTCGTCCTCTCGCCCGCCACGGCCGAGGCCTCTCGAATGGGACCCCGGGCCGGGTGGCAGGATGTCGGCCATGGAACAGCCAGCCGCTCGCAGGGACGAGGTCGACGACATCGTCTCGGCCTGGCACCGGGAGCGGCCCGACCTGCAGGTCGACGGGATGCACGTGCTGAGCCGCGTCAGCCGGCTGGCGAGCCACCACGCGACGACCCGTGACGCGGCCTTCGCGGCGCACGGGCTCGGTGCGTTCGAGTTCGACGTGCTGGCGGCGCTGAGGCGTGCGGGCGCGCCGTACCAGCTGACCCCCGGGGAGCTGTCGCGCCAGACCCATGTGACGAGCGGCACCATGACCCACCGCATCGCACGCCTCGTCGAACGGGGTCTCGTCACCCGTGACAACCACCCGAGCGATGGCAGAGCCGCGATCGTCTCCCTGACCGAGGCCGGACTCACCGTCGTCGACGCGGCCCTGGCGGACCTCCTGGTCTCCGAGGAGCGTCTCCTCGCCGACCTGCCCGCCGCCGACCGGGACAAGCTCGCGACCCTCCTGCGGGCACTTCTGCTGTCGGTTGCCGACGAGCAGGAGCCGCACGCCTGACCCGAGAGGCGCCGGGCGCATCGGTGCCGGCAGCGGGTCGAGAGGCCAGTTCGCGTCCCGACACGCCGTACCGGCCGGGCGTGTCGTGGCCTCTGGTCGGGGGAGAGGGGGAGGGGGGAGAGGGGGAGAGGGACCAGAGGCCGACGAGAGGACGGTGCTCCCGGCTGACTCAGGCGGGAGCGGGACGCTCTCCCGCGGGTACGGTCGAGGGACGCTCGCCGGCCCGCATGATCGGCGCGCCGAGCACGATCACCGCGGCCAGTACCGCAGGCGCGTACATCGTGTGCTGGATCCCCACCGAGTGCACGAGCGCGCCGATGAGGGCCGGGCCCACGAGGATCGACGTGAACCCGAACGAGACCGTCACCGCCAGCCCGCGTGCTCCTGCCAGGTAGCCGGCGGCGGCGTACACCTGGGGGGCGATGATGCCGATCCCCAGGCCCACGAGGGCCCAGCCGAGGAGCACGAGCGGGAGGGCGGAGAGGGTGGCTGTCACGAGGAAGCCGAGCGCGGCCGTCACGGCGCCGACGCGGACCACCCACACGCGGCCGAAGCGCGCCACGATCGCGTCTCCGGCGAAGCGGATCACCATCATGCAGCCCGACACCATCGTCACGCCCAGCGCGCCGACTCCCGGTGACACGTGCGACACGTCGGTCACGTGGAGCGTCGCCTGGTTCTTGTTGCAGAGCTGGCATTGCATGGTTCGTGCGTCAAATGGCCGCCGCTAGTGGACGATCTGCTTCTCCCACTTGATCAGCTCGGAGACCTCCGCGAGAGAACTCTTCTGCCGGATCTCCTTGCGGATCCGGTTCTCCTTTTCGAGGACGTCCATCGAGCGGTTCGCGATCTCGACCGCCTTCCCCTTCGGGATCCGGACCACGCCGTTGTCGTCGCCGACAATCCAGTCCCCCGGGGCGATCTCGTACCCCGAGAGTCTCAGGGTCACGCCCGTCTCGCCGAACCCCTTCG
>JACRAA010000197.1 GCA_016213595.1 Actinomycetota bacterium
AGGCTGAGCGGCTCTGCGCGCAGTACGGCACGGGCCGAGCCCTGGCCGTACGGGTCGACGTCTCCAACCCTGACTCGCAGGCCGACGCCGTCCACGAGGTCGTCCGGCGGCTCGGTGGCCTCGACGTGTTCATCTCGAACGCCGGCGTCCTCCGCGCCGACGGCGTGATGACCCCGTCGGTGGCCGACTTCGACTTCGTGACGAACATCAACTACCGCGGCTACTTCCTCGGCGTCCGCGCTGTCGCGCCGGTCCTCGCCGCCCAGCACGCGGCGCGCCCGGACACGTTGTTCGACATCATCGAGATCAACTCGAAGTCGGGGCTGGAGGGCTCCAAGCGCAACTTCGCCTACTCCGGCTCGAAGTTCGGCGGGATCGGCCTGACCCAGTCGTTCGCACTCGAGCTCATCGAGTACGGCATCAAGGTGAATGCGGTCTGCCCGGGCAACTTCCTCGACGGCCCGCTGTGGTCGGACCCCGAGCGTGGGCTCTTCGTCCAGTACCTGCGGGCGGGCAAGGTGGAGGGCGCGACGACGATCGAGGACGTCCGCCGCTTCTACGAGGCCAAGGTGCCGATGGGGCGAGGATGCCTGCCCAGCGACGTCGGCCGGGCCGTGACATACGTGATCGAGCAGCAGTACGAGACCGGCCAGGCTCTTCCGGTCACCGGTGGCCAGAACATGCTCAACTGACAGGAGACTTCCATGACCGAGTTCCCCGCGACGCAGAACGCCATCGAGATCTACGGCGTCGACCAGGTGCGCCTGAACACGAGCAAGCCCGTACCTGCGGTCGGCCCGAAGCAGATCCTGCTCAAGATGGAGGCGAGCGGCATCTGCTTCAGCGACACCAAGCTCATGCACGCCTTCGACCACCACCCGCGCAAGAGCGAGGTGCTCGGGGGGCTCACCCCGGACGAGCTCGCCGAGATCCCCACGTACCGCCCCGGGAGCCAGCCGGTCGTGCCGGGCCACGAGCCGGTGGCGCGGATCGTCGCCGTGGGCGACGAGGTCACCCGGCACAAGGTCGGGGAGCGGGTGCTCGTCCAGACCGACTACCGGCACCTGCCGACGGCGTCGTCGAACGGCTCGTTCGGCTACAACTTCGACGGCGCGCTCGAGGAGTACGCACTCGTCGACGAGCGGGTCGTCCTGGAGCCCGGGACGGGGGAGCGCTTCCTCATCCCCGTGAGCGACGCACCGGCCGCGTCGGCTGTGGCGCTCATCGAGCCGTGGGCGTGCGTGCAGGCCTCGTACGCGTGGCCTGAACGGCAGGCGCCCAAGGCCGGCGGCAAGGCGCTCGTCGTGGGCGATGCTCAGGGCACCGAGGAGCTGTACGCGGCGTCCGGGTCCGTGGACCGCGTCGCGACCGGCGCCGAGGCGGGGGAGGGGTACGACGACATCGTCTACGCCGGCTCGGACCCCGACGAGGTCGAGGCGCTCGGGCCCAAGATCGCCGGACGCGGCATCGTGGCCATCGTCACGAAGGGCGGCTCCTTCGGGCGCCGGGTGAAGATCGACGTGGGCCGGGTCCACTACGACCTCATCCGCTACACGGGGACGACCGGTGACGACGCCCGCGACGCGTACGCGAGGATTCCGGCCACCTGCGAGCTCCGCGCGGGCGACAAGGTGGCCGTCATCGGCGCCGCCGGTCCCATGGGCCTCATGCACACGGTGCGTACGGCCGTGTCCGACCTCGAGGGCCTCACCCTCGACGCTGTGGACGTCGACGACGACCGCCTGGCCCGCCTCGCCAAGGTGCTCGGACCCATCGCGGAGCAGCACCACCTGCCCGTACGGGTCATCAACTCCAAGAACGACCCGCTCGAGCCGGGCTACACGTACGTCGCCGTGATGGTGCCGGTCCCGGTCCTCCTCGCGCAGGCGATCGACCTCGCGGGCGAGAACTCCGTCGTCAACGCGTTCGCCGGGTTCGCCATCGGCACGCTGGCCGAGCTCGACCTCGACGGCATCGTCTCCCGAGGCGTCTACCTCGTGGGCACGTCAGGGTCCCGCATCGTCGACATGCACACCGTGCTGCACCTCGTCGAGCAGGGCGTCGTGGACACGAACATCTCGCTCGACGCGGTGAGCGGCATGGCGGGCGTCCCTGAGGCGATCGAGGCGGTCAACAACCGCACGTCCGGCGGGAAGATCATGGTCTACCCGACGCTGCCCCACCTGGGGTACGTCCGCGTGGCGGAGATGGCCGAGAAGCTTCCGCACGTGGCCGCCGAGCTCAAGGACGGCATGTGGACCAAGGAAGCCGAGGACGCCCTGCTCGGCCGCTGACCCGCTGGGGATGGTCAGCACGACCGACTGCTGACATCATCGGCAGGTGCGACGCTCGGGGGGACGACGGCTGCTTCGTGTTGTCGGCGTCCTGCTGACGCTCGGCAACGGCCTCGTCGCGGCGACGCTCGTCGCGCTGGACGCCGTCCCGACGCTCCAGCCGTCGTTGCGCCAGACGCTGATCTTCCTCGCCTCGGCCATCCCGTACCTGCCCGTGCCGCTCGTGGGTGTGACGCTCGGTCTGGTGCTGTGGCTCGAGGGCCGGCGCCGACTGCTGGGCGTCGGGCTGCTCGTCGTCGCGGTCGTGGTGGCCAGCCTGCCCTGGTGGGAGGTGCCCACGGCATCGACGCCACGCCCCACGAGCAGTGCTCTGCGCGTGGTGTCGCTCAACACTGAGTTCGGGCAGGCGGACGTCGCTGCTGTGCTGCGGCTCGCGCAGTCCGCGGACGTCCTCGCGTTCCAGGAGAACACCCCCGAGTTCGTCCACGCGCTCGAGGGGAAGGGGCTCGCCCGCGACTTCCCGTACCGGCAGGGGACGGCCCTGGACGAGTCGTACGGGACGATGATCTGGTCCCGGACGCCCCTGTCTGTGGCCGACTTCGGCACGACCGAGTACACGTCGCTGGTCGCGCGGACGGCCGTCCGCGGAACGAGCTGGACGGTCGCCACCCTGCACGCCGCGTCCCCGAAGGACGGGAGCAGGGTGTGGGAACGGGACGCCGCCTCCGCGAGCGAGCTGCTGAGGCCGTACGTGGGGGAGCGCCTCGTCGTCGTGGGCGACTTCAACGCGGTCGACGAGCACCTGACCATGCGGACGATCCGGGGCGTGGGCCTCGTGGACTCGATGACCGGCTGGCCGCTCGCGGCGGGCGACGGGTTCCAGAACAGCTGGCCGAACGACCCCGGGCTCCCGTTCCTGATCCGCATCGACCACGCGCTCCACTCGGCGAGCGTCGACGCGTGGCGGCCCTCGTACACGACCGTCGCCGGGACGGACCACCGAGCGTTGACGGCCACCTTCGCCCCACGTTGAGCCGGAGTTCGAGCCTCACCCCTACCATCCGGGCTCATCGGCGCCTAGCCTCGGAGCTACCGATCCGAGGAGCGGCGATGGTGACGCTGACGCAGGCACTGTCGGCGATCGCCGGTGCCCTGGGGCTGCGCGAAGCCGCCTCGACGACCCGGCCCTCCCGTACCTCCCGTCCCTCCCGTCCCTCCCGTACCTCCCTGTCGGGGCCTGACGAGGTGCCGAGGCTGCTCGTCAAGGCCAAGGTGCACGACGTGCTGCGGCGGGGGGTACCCGTCAACCGGATCGAGCCCGGACCTGCCCAGTACACGGCGCGCGTCGTCTTCGCGGACGGGTCGATCGCGCTCATCAGGTCCGTACCGCCCGGTCACCTCATGGAC
>JACRAA010000188.1 GCA_016213595.1 Actinomycetota bacterium
TCACAACGACAGAGGGCGCAGGCCGGTCGCGCGAAGGAACTGGGCGGGCTGCTCGTCAGTCGCCCAGAACTCTCATGTGATCTGTCCCGCGCTGGACACGACCGGTTCCGAGAGACCTCCGTGAGATTCGTCTCAAGCCACCCGTTCACCGACGCCAGGACCCTGAGCCTGGTCAGGACTCTGAGCCTGGTCAGGACTCGGGGCGGCGCCAGTCGCCCGAACGGCCGCCCGACTTGGCCAGCAGCCGCACGTCCCGGACCGCGACCGACTTGTCGAGTCCCTTCACCATGTCGACCACCGCGAGGGCCGCGACGGCGACCGAGGTGAGGGCCTCCATCTCGACGCCGGTACGGTCTGCGGTACGGACCGTCGAGGTGATGACGACCCCTTCATCGGTGATCTCCAGGTCGACGACGACACCGTGGACGCCGATCACGTGGGCCAGTGGCAGGAGCTCGGGTGTCCGCTTCGCCGCTGCGATGCCCGCGATCCTCGCGACGGCCAGGACATCCCCCTTGGGGACCCTGCCGTCCCGCAGCAGGGCGACGACCCGGGGTGGGCAGGTGACGGTCCCCTGCGCCCTCGCCGTACGGATAGTCACCGGCTTCTCGGTGACGTCCACCATGCGCGCCTGACCGGCCTCGTCCAGGTGTCCGAAGGGCTGGGTCATGTGTCTCTCCTCGGCAGAAGGGGGATCTCGGCCACACGTGCGGTCATGGCATCGAGGTACCACACTCTGCCGAACAGGACGTCCCCCGCGCCGGTGATCAGCTTGACCGCCTCGCACGCCATGAGCGCACCCACCTGGCCGCACATCGCGCCCAGCACTCCGACGGATGCAGCAGTGACCCAGGTGGCGGGGTCCGGAGGCTCCGGGTACAGGTCGCGCAGCGTGAGGCCCGTAGCCGTGCCGTCGGCGGGACGCGGCGCGCTCCAGAAGACGCTCACCTGTGCCCTGGTCACCCGTACCGCCCCCCAGACCAGCGGGATGCCCAGGGCCGCGCACGTGTCGGCGATGAGGTAGCGGGTCGGGTAGTTGTCGACCGCGTCGAGCACCAGGTCGTAGGCGCCGAGGATCCGGGCGGAGTTCGACCCGGTGAGCCGCTCCTCGTGGACGACGACCTCGATCCCGGGGTCGAGGTTCGTGATGGCCGTCGCCGCGCTGGTCGCCTTGGGCGTCCCGATGCCGTGGGTGGTGTGGAGGACCTGGCGCTGGAGGTTGACAAGCTCGACGACGTCCGAGTCGACGATGCCGATACTGCCGACACCCGCGGCCGCCAGGTACAGAAGGGCTGGGCTGCCGAGACCTCCGGCCCCCACCACGCAGACCGACGCGGCCCGCAGCCGCCGCTGCCCTTCGACCCCCATCTCCGGGATCGGGTCATGACGGGCGAACCTCTCGCGGTCGACGTCGGGCAGCGCCGGTCCCGGCTCGACGAGCGGCAGCATCTTCATCCGTGCCCTCCCAGGCGTCGTACCCAGTCCTGTGCGTCCTCCGGCGTGTCGACGTCCTGCACGACGTGGGGGTCCGCCTCCAGCCCCAGGAGCCGCAAGGGCCCGAGCAGTGCGTACATCGCGGTGAGCGGAGGGTCCCCGCGGTCAGCGAGCCGAGCCTGCAGGGCGGCCGTACGGTAGCAGCCCAGCAGCCACTGCAGCCGGCCGTCGCGATCCACGAGGCAGACCCCGTCGACGTCCTCGCCGGGGTCCACGGAGAGGAGCCGCTCGACGCCGGCCTCGGCGGCGGGCAGGTCGCACGCGAGCAGGAGCGTCCACGCGGCGTGGTCAGGGAGGGCCGCGAGGCCGGCAGCAACCGCTTCGACCGGGCCGCTGTACGGGGGGTCCTCGCGCGTCAGCAGCACGCCGTCGGGCACCGGCCCAGGGCCGACGACCACCGTCCGGCGCGCCGGCCGTACCGCCGACAGCGCGACGTCCAACAGCCTCCGGCCCCCCAGGACGTAGTCGGGCTTGCTCGGCGCACCGAGTCGCGAGCCGCGTCCCCCGGCCAGCACGACGGCGTCGACGTCGGCGATCACAGCACCCTCACGGCCACCAGGTCGCCGGGCGCCACGGAGGTCGTCTCCTCGGGAACGAGGGCGTACCCGTCCGCGACTGCGAGCGACGTCACGAGGTGCGAGCCGGAGCCGCCGCGGTGCGCAGGGGTGGCGACGAGCCGTCCCGTTGCGTCGGTACGGAGGGTGACCGGTACGACCTGTCGCCGACCGGCCGGAGACGTCCAGGCCGTTCCGGCCACGCCGGTCAGCAACCGCGCTGCGGGCCGTCCCAGCAGCCGGTCGAGCAGCGGCCGGACGAAGAGGTCGGCACTGATGACGGCCGAGACCGGGTTGCCGGGCAGACAGACGACAGGAGTCCGCCCCCAGCGACCCCAGCCCTGAGGCTTCCCGGGCTGGACCCGGACATGGCGGAACTGACCACCTGCCGCCGTCACCACGTCGCGCACCACGTCGTACGCCCCGACGCTCGCACCCCCGGTCAGCACCACGAGGTCAGCCCCGGGCGCGGCAGCGTCCAGCCAGGCGACGAGATGCTCGGCCTTGTCGTCACACA
>JACRAA010000194.1 GCA_016213595.1 Actinomycetota bacterium
GATGGCGTCGTGGCCGACGCATCCCTCTACACCCCGCGCTTCAACGTGATGGAGGCCGACGACGTACGCCCGTTCGTCGAGGCGGTCGCGACTGCGCAGCTGGTGACGGTGGGGGAGGACGGCGTGCCCGACGCGACCTTCCTGCCCGTGCTGTGGGAGGGCGACCGGCTCGTCGGGCACCTCGCCCGCGCGAACGCCCACTGGCGGCGGATCGTCGACGGTTCGCCGGCGCTGGCGATCGTCACCGGTCCGGACGCCTACGTCTCGCCGAGCTGGTATGCCACCAAGGCCGAGCACGGCAAGGTCGTGCCGACGTGGAACTACTCCGTCGTGCACCTGCGCGGCCGGGTCGTCGTGCATGACGACCCCACGTGGGTGCGCGCCCTCGTCACCCGGCTGACCGACCGGCACGAGTCCCCGCGCGACGAGCCGTGGGCCGTCAGCGACGCGCCTGACGACTACATCGAGAAGAACCTGCGCCCCATCGTCGGCGTCGAGGTCGTCATCTCGTCCGTGGAGGCGAAGGCGAAGCTCAGCCAGAACCGCTCGGACTCCGACCGGGCCGGAGTGGCGTCCGGACTCGCCGCCGACGGGCGCGACCCTGCTGGCCTGGTGGTCGAGTGACTCGCGTCCGCGAGCGCTTCACCGGCCGGATCGCCGGCATCGGCAGCACGTCCGGCATCCGCGTCGTCGTCGGCCGCTGGGACGACGGGCCGTGGGGGTCGTTCGCCGACGTGATGCTCGAGGACGCCTCGGGCCACCGCGTCCTGCTCGCGCCGTCGGAACGGGTGCGCGACTTCGTCGCCTCCACCTACTCGTTCGACGAGGAGGTCATCGAGCCGGTGTCGGTCGTGGACACGCCCGACGGGTGGCAGGTGACCACGCCCTCGCTGTCCCTGCGTCTCGTCGTGGGAGGGCGTACGCCGCTGGGCGTCGCTCTGGGCCTCGTGCCGTCTCGCGTCGCGACCGCGCCCGCCTGGTGCGGGCTGGTCGACCCGGTCGCGCGCGTCATGATGCGCGGCGTGCGGACGCGCGGGACCGCGGGCAACGACCGCAGGGAGTGGTACGGCGCGACCTCCGTCGTCGCCGTCACGTCCGTCTCCGGAGCGTGGCGGGGGACCGACCTGGGCTCGCTCGCGCCGGTGGATCCGCCCTGCCGCTTCGGCTTCTCCTCGACCCCCGCGCGGCCGTCGGTGACGAGCGTGGTGACGACGATCGAGCGTCGCGCCTAGACCTCGAGACTGTGGACGGTCCGGCGGACGCGGTCTCCCGACCTCTCCAGGAACACGATCTCGCCGAACTCGAGGTGCGACCAGCCGTCCTCGTCGTCCGTCAGTGCCTCCGAGGCGAAGATGGCAGCCGTCGCCTCCTCCTCGCTGCACTCCTCGAAGGCGTAGGAAGTGGCGTCCTTCTCGAAGTCGCGGCCCATGAGCACGTACATCGGCTCCAGGAGCATCGACAGGGCGTAGTCGTCCGTCCCCGGGCCGGCCTCGCGCAGCTTCCTCCAGTCACCGGCCGGGTCCGTCTCGCCGTGGTGCCCGAGCCCGGTGTTGACCCCGATGATCCGGTTCGGCGACACCAGGGCCATCTTGATCTTGGTCAGCGCCTGCAGCTCCAGGTCCTGCATCGCCTGCGCGATGAGCCGCACCATCGTCTCGACCGCGCGCTGCACGTTCTCGTCGCTGTCGCCCTCGAGCAGCGAGAGCAGGAGCACGTAGAGGAACTCCGTGTCCGTGGTCCCGCGCATCTGCGTGAGGTAGCGGTCCTCGCAGTGCTGCAGGAGCTCTCTCTGGAGCAACATCCAGCTCGGCAGGTTGCCGTTCTGGGCAAGGACCCACGGCGTCTCGTCGAAGGAGAACGGGTGGCAGTTCTCGTCGGCCAGCACCACCTGCGAGTCGTACGCCGCTGCCCGCACGTGGCCGAGCACCGTGCTCGCCTGCAGGCTCGGGATGATCCGAGCGGCGTTGTCGTCGTAGAACGCCGCCATCGGCCGGCGGTAGAGGAAGGGGTCCTCCGGCTTGAGCAGGTGCTCGCTCCAGGCGGCGAACCCCCATCCCGCCAGGTGGAGGTCCGGGTAGTGCTCGGGGTCGAGCGCCTGGTTGATGAGGCTGTTCGACGGCGTGAGCAGCAGACCCTCGAGGGGGGTCTCCGGTCCGATGTAGGCGAGCACGCGGCACATGGGTTCCTCCAACGGATAGGGGTGTGGCGACGGGCGACCACGGCCGCCACCCTAGGGGCCCCGCCCGGTCCGCCCTGCCGTGCCCCGCTCAGGCCGACACGGTAGGAAGGAGGGCATGGACCCTCGCCTCGCCGGACGCACTGCCCGCCTGCTCGAGCCCCTGCACGCCCTGGGCTACTTCGCCCCCGAGGTCGAGACGGAGGTGACCGGCGTCGGTGTGCGCAAGGGGCGCGCCACCTACTTCGCCTCGCGCGCGGCGGCAATGGGGCGCGTCGGCGCGGGGCCGGTGGCCGCGACCTTCTACGTGTTCAACCCGTCCCTGGTCGCGCACTTCATCCCCGCGGCGTGGGAGGC
>JACRAA010000195.1 GCA_016213595.1 Actinomycetota bacterium
GACGGCCTGCTGTCCCAGCTGGCCCGGGGCGAGAGCGTGAGCGTCCAGGTCGACGACGTCTCCGAGGACCTCCGCAACGGCTGGTCCGTGCTCGCGCACGGGCACGCCGCTCCCTACGAGGGCGAGGTGTCGCTCGAGTCGTGGGTGGTGGGCCACGACCAGCTGCTGATCGGCATCGCGCTCGAGCGGCTGAGCGGCCGGGCGGTAGCCGGCTGATCGTCGGGTGCGGAGGCGACGGCCGTGGCGGGGCCGGCGGTGGCGAGGCCGGCTGAGGGGCCGGGGGAGCGTCGCAGGCCTGCCCAGAGCACGCCGCCGATGACGGCTGCGCCACCCACGAGCTCGAGGGGCTGGGGGCGCTCGCCGAGGGCGGCCCAGGCGGCTGTCAGCCCGGTGACGGGGACGAGCATGGAGAAGGGCGCGACGCGACCTGCCGGGTGACGGCTCATGAGCCACACCCAGGCACCGGAGCCGGCCACGGTGCCGACGAGCACCGTGTAGGCGAGGCCCGCCCACGCCGGCAGAGCAGCGGCGCTCAAGGATCCTGACAGCGCCGCCCCCACGCGGTGAGGTCCCTCGAAGATGAGCGACAGCGCAAGCAGGGGCAGCGGGGGCACCACGGACATCCACAGGGTCAGGTGGAGCGGGTTCGGCGCGGCCGCGAGCCGGGTCGCGAGGTTGCCCAGTGCCCACCCGAACCCGCCCATGACGACGAGCAGGAACGGCAACCACCCGCCCGCCGCGCCCCGCGCGACACCGACCAGGACGAGCCCCGCGACGGCGACGACGATGCCGATGGCGCTGCGGGCCGAGACGTGCTCGTGCAGGAGCAGGGCTCCGAGGACGACGGTGAAGGGTGCTGAGGACTGCAGGACCAGCGACGCGACGCCCGAGGGGAACCCGCTCGCCATGCCGAGATAGAGGCCGATGAACTGCAGCGTGCCGAAGCCGAGGCCGTACCCGATGAGCCACCTCGTCCGTACGGCCGGCCGTGGGACGAACAGGAGGGTCGGGACGGCGATCAGCCCGAAGCGGAGGGCGACGAGGAACAGCGGCGGGAACTGGAGCAGCGACTCGTGGATCGCGACGAAGTTCACGCCCCACACGACGGCGACGGCAACGGCTACGAGGACATGGCGGAAGGGCACGACACAACTGTGACGGAGGTCTAGGTGAAGGACAAACGACGAAGTCTGAAGTCACTGTGTAGGGTTCCTACATGGAAGTACGTCACCTGTTCCTGCTGCGTGAGATCGCCGTCCGTGGCACCCTCGCAGCGGTCGCCGAAGCGACCCACCGGACGCCGTCCGCCGTGTCGCAGCAGCTGCGCACCGCTGAACGCGAGCTCGGAGTACGCCTCGTCGAGCCCGTGTCGAGGGGGCTGCGGCTCACCGCCGAGGGCCTTCTCCTTGCGGAGAGCGCGGATGAGGTAGGGCGCGTCATCGGCGAGGTGGAGGCGAGGCTCCAGTCACGCCTGGGCAAGCCCGGAGGCACGGTGTCGATCGGGACCCTGCCCAGTGCCGGTGAGGCTCTGCTCCCGCTCCTCATGCCGCGGCTGCGCGGCTCCGCGATCACGGTCGACGTCCGCGACTTCGACGTCGCGGAAGAGGCTTTCGCGCGCGAGACCCTCGACCACGACCTGGTCATCGCTCACAGCCTGACCGGCGACGTACCTGCCGGTGCCGCGCACCTCGTGAGCAGGGTCCTCGCCCGCGAGCCGCTCGACGTCGCGCTGCCGGCGGCGCACCCGCTGGTGACGAAGCCGGTGCTGACGCCGTCCGACCTGGTCGGCACGACGTGGATCGCCGTCCCCGCCGGCTTCCCCTTCGACAGCGTGCTGCTGGCCGTCGAGTCCGCGACCGGCACGCAGCTGACGCGCCGGATGCGTCTGGTGGACAACCGTCTCGTGGAGTCCATGGTGGCGGCGGGGGAGGGGCTCGCGCTGCTGCCCCGCTTCACGACCCCGCCCAACCCCGGGACCGTGCTGCGGCCCCTGACGGGGGTCAACGCCCACCGGGCGATCGTCGGGATCACCAGGCCGGACCACTACGCACGACGCGCTGTACGAACCGTGGCAGATCTTCTCGCGGAGATCGGCTCGGAGGTGATGGCACAGCACGGCGGTCCCTTCCAGGCGCCTCCAGGCTAGGCTGCAGCCATGAGCAGCGACCAGCAGGCCGGATCCTCGTCGCCATCCAGGCCTCGCATCCTCGTCGGTGTCGACGGCTCGGACGACGCGATGCGCGCAGTGATGTACGCGCTCGGGACCGCCGAACGCACCGGTCACGACATCTGGCTCGTGCACGCGGTCGACGACGGCGTGCTCACGAGCGGCTGGGGTGTCGTGTACGACCCGACGATCCTGTCGTCCGTGGGTGAGGAGGCGCTCGCCGTGGCGAAGCTCTTCCTGTCCGACAACGGGTTCCCCCCGGAGCGGGTGCGCGCGGAGGTGCTCATGGGGCACCCCACGGCCGTCCTCGCCGACCTGTCCGAGCATGCCGAGCTGTGCGTCGTGGGACGCCGTGCGGCGGGCGGCCTGGACCGCATGTTCATCGGGTCCACGAGTCTGTCCCTCGGGGCGTCCGCGCACTGCCCGGTGGTCGTGATCTCGGCCGCCTCCACCCCGGGCCGGACAGGGGCCCACAAGCGCATCGCGGTCGCCGTGACGGCCCCCGACAAGGCCAAGCGCCAGGTGGAGTGGGCGCTCGGGGAGGCCCGGGACCGGCAGTGTGCACTCGTCGTGGCGCACGTCATCACTCCCGCACCAACCGGACTGTTCGCGGCCTTCAAGGCCGCCCCGACACCGGAGTCCGTCGCGAGGGCGCGGGCCGCCTTCCGGGTCATGCTGGAGGAGCTCCGACGCAAGTACCCGGACGTCGAGATCGAGGGGGAGATCCTCGAGGGCATGCCGATCGAGGAGCTCGTCGACCAGACGGGCAAGATCGACCTTCTCGTGCTGGGCATCCACCCGCACCCCGTGACCGGCGTCTCGTTCGGAGGCCCGCTCCGCGGCATCCTGGCGCACTCGCTGTGCCCCGTCTGCCTCATCAGGTGAGGACTCGCATCCGCCCGTAGGCTGGGACGGCCATGGAGCCCTTCCTCGACGTCGACCCTGACCTGCCCATCGCCGCCGCTGTACCCGACATCGCGGCGGCGCTGCTGAGCAGCCAGGTCGTCGTGGTCGCGGGGGAGACGGGCTCGGGCAAGACCACCCAGCTCCCGAAGATCTGCCTTCTGGCCCGCAGGCGCAGCATCGGCCACACCCAGCCACGCCGCATCGCCGCCCGTACCCTCGCTGAACGCATCGCGGAGGAGACGCGCAGCGAGCTCGGTGACCTCGTGGGCTACCAGGTGCGGTCCCATGTCACCCGAGTGGTCCTGTCTTCCCGGACTCGCAGATCCCGGCCCCGGTTCTCCGACGTGATCCGCGGGCTGCC
>JACRAA010000187.1 GCA_016213595.1 Actinomycetota bacterium
CGCCGTCCGGGCGCCGGCTCCCACCTACACTTCCGCTCGTGGGATGGAGCCCGTTCGCGCGGTGGAGCTGGGACGTGAGGTCATGCGGCCGTCAGGGCCACGCAACATACCGCCCGGACGAGCCCGAGCTCGCCGAGCGCCTGTCCACCCCGACGCCGTGGGGCACGGCCTGGCGATGCCTGCGCTGCGGCGACTACGTCGTGGGGGAGCCGAGCGGTTCCGGTCCGGCCAACGACGCACCGATCGTCCTGCGCGGCGCCGCCCTCCGGGACGCCTTCGTGCTCCGGCTGCTGTCGATCGACAAGCTTCTCCGAGGCATCGTCATCGTGGCCGTCTCGCTCGCGATCTGGCGGTTCAACGGACGACGGGCCTGGCTCGAGGAGACGTTCCAGACGTACCTCCCGCTGCTGGCGCCCCTGGCGCAGCACCTCGGGATCCACCTCGAGGACGTCACCTTCGTGCACTGGATCGAACGAGCGCTCGCGGCGCGGGCGAGCACGATCATCGAGGTCGCCGCCGCGGTCGCCACGTACGGCGCCCTCCAGCTCGTCGAGGGCACAGGACTGTGGCTCATGAAGCGCTGGGGCGAGTACGTCGCCGTCGTGGGCACGTCCCTGTTCCTGCCGCTGGAGATCTACGAGGTCGTCGAGAAGGTCACGGCGCTCCGGGTCGCGGCCCTCATCATCAACCTCTTCCTCGTCGGCTACCTCATCTGGACCAAGCGGCTGTTCGGGGCGCGCGGCGGCGCCAAGGCCCATCACGCCGCTCTGCACAACGTGTCGCTGCTGGAGGTGGAGCGGGCCGCGGTGTCGGAGCAGATCGGCCACGGCTCCCGCCGGTCACGTCCTCACACAGGCTGACCGTCGGCGGTGATGGCGAACTCGTACGTGGCCAGGTCCGCGCGCAGCACGGCCTCGTGCTCGCCCTTGCGCCACGTGACGTGCAGCTCACTCTCCGGGGTCTCGCCGACCTCGCAGGTCGCGTCCACGCCGAACGCCCCGAACGAGCTCCGGAACCGCAGCAGCTCGAGCTGCCTCCGTACAGCCGGCTGCTCCAGCCCGGCCCGTACCGCCTCGCGGGTCAGGTTCGTCCGGTTGATCTCCTTGTGGCCGCCGGCTCCCGCACGCGCGACCGCCTCGTAGTCGTTGGCGCCGCAGAACAGGTCCAGGTACCAGACCTGCGGCCGGCCCGGCGTGAAGAGCTGGATCGCGCGAGCGAGGACCATCGCCGCGTCGGAGCAGCCGAGTGCCGAGTAGTACGTGGCGTTGACCTGGTAGTAGATGTTCTTCGCGCCGTGCAGGTCCTTGACGTAGCCGCCGCGGCCCTTGACGGTCTCGATGACCGCCTGGATCCGCTCGTCGTCGAGCAGGCCCTTGAGGTCGAGCAGCGGGATCCCGTCGTGGCATCCGAGCATGTTGACCGTTCGGATCTGCTTGGCCGTGAGCTCCCGGATCCAGTGCCGGAGCACGGACGCGTCGTGCCGCGAGAGGGCGTCGATGACCAGACCGGGCAGGAAGAAGTCGTACGTCAGGAAGCCCTTGCTCGCGAGGAGCTCGTGGATCCCCTCCTCGTAGCGGGCGTGGATCTCCGGCAGCAGCGTGAGCCCCTTGGCGTCGGCGAGCTCCTTGACCCGCGCGAGCAGCTGCCAGGTGCCGGGGTCGTTGAGGAAGTTCCTCGCCCCCGGCTCCTTCGGGGCGTACGCGAAGGCGTCGAGCCGGACGATCTCCGCGCCGTAGTCGGCGAGGCGGCCCAGCGTGTCCTCGTAGAACTCCCAGACCTTCGGCGAGCGGATGTCGAGGTCCATCTGGCCCAGGTACGTCCGGCGTGACTCGACGAGGTCCACGACGGCGTCGCGCGCATCCTCGAAACCCGAGAAGTCGGTCTCTGCGGGGGCCTTCCCGGCCGCGATCGCTGCCTCCACCCGCCCGGCCACGACCTCCGCGGAGGCGTACTGGAGCCCGCTCGCACGCATGACATCGAAGGTGGTCGGAGGCGTGTAGCGGACCTCCTGGTAGAACGTGTTCCAGTACGGGCGCTCCGTGCCGTCGGGCATCCTGACCATGAGGATCGGCAGGCCGGGCTTGCGCAGGTACATGTCCTTGACCAGCTCGGGGTCCGGCTGGACGAACCCGGCGTCGGTCAGCTCGCCGTGACCGGCCCAGAACGCGTTCCAGTCGATGAAGAAGTCCTTGTACTCCGAGGCGTCACCTCGGGCGAGCAGGTCCTGGAACTGCGGTGACAGGACCGAGGCGTGGTTGAGGATGAAGTCGAGCTTCAGCGAGATGCCCGCCTCACGCAGCGCGTCCAGGTCGGCCCCCGTCGCGTACAGCCTGTTCAACCCGTAGTCGATGACGGAGAACCCGCGGTCCAGGTCGGTGTTGAACAGGCTCGGCAGCAGGTAGACAGCCGTGAAGGCGCCGGCGACCGCCGGGTCGACGACGAGGCTGACGACGTCGGCGACCGTACCGCCCACGCTGTCCGGGTACAGGTTGAGCATCGCCCCGTCGCTGAGCACGCGGCGGCGCATGGACTCGAGGTACCGGTCGTGGTCGATGACCTCGCCCGACTTGCTCACGATGACCTTGGCCTTGTGCGCCTGCGCCGCGAGCTTCGCCTGCTCGAGGGCCAGCACCATCGTCGTGAACGGCGAGTCCACCGAGCCGTCCCGGGCACGGGCGCGCCGATGAGCCAGCGTCTCCTCGGGGGTGGAGCTCAACAGGACCGGGACGTCCACCCCGACGAGGTGGTCGGAGCTGCCGTGGGTCCACTCGACGACGAGGACGGCCACGTCGGAGACGTCGACGGACTCGTACCAGAGCTCTCCGAGCTCACGGCCCATGCGCTTGAGGTTGAGAGACGTCGCACCGTCGTGGAAGCGGGCGAGGATCGCCGAGACCTCGTCGAAGTCGATCTCGTTGGGGGTGCCGAGGTAGGCCTCGAGCGCTGCGCGGCCGACGTCCTGGTACGTCGCCAGCCAGGTGTGCTCGGCGACGAGAGCAGGGTCCGCGTCGCGGTCCGCGGCCTGGAGGTCGCCCAGCGACCGCCGGACGGCCGCGTCATACAGCCCTGCGTCGACGAGGCCGCGGACGCCGGCGGTACGGAACGTGCGGAGCCGCTCGGCGTCGTTGTCACGAGGGATCCGGCGAGGGTAGTTGTCGCCGCTCATGACGTAGGCGCCGATGCCGTTCGCCCGGAGGAAGTGGGCGAGCAGCGACCCGATCTCGCTCTTGCCCACGCCCGAGCCGCCGTGGACCGCGACCACACCACGTCCGTACGGGCTGGCCTCCAGCACGGGCCGGAGCGCGCTCCAGAGGTGCGGCAGGATCGTGGCCGCCTTGGCGACGTGACCCTCGTCGATCTGCACCTTGTCGCCCGGCATGTCGCCCGTCGGGACGGCGGTGAGGTCCTCGACCTCAGGGGCTGTGACTGTCTCGGGCAGGGCGTTCATGGTCGGCCTCCTCGGCGACGCGGCGACAGCAGAAGAGTAGCGCGGTTTGAAGGTTCAAATCTTCCCTCACGCCCAATGGATCGGGGCCGCTCCCTGGTCGGCGAGCAGGGCGTTGACGCGCGAGTACGGCCGCGACCCGAAGAAGCCGTTGCGAGCGGACAACGGGGACGGATGCGCGCTCTCGACGACCGGCACGTCGCCGAGCAGAGGCCTCAGGTTGCGCGCATCACGGCCCCACAGGACGGCGACGAGGGGCCCCCCGCGCGCCGCCAGCACCTCGATCGCCCGTTGCGTGATGGCCTCCCACCCCTTGCCGCGGTGGGAACCGGGAGCGCCGGGCTGTACGGTCAGGACCCGGTTGAGCAGCAGCACGCCCTGCTCGAACCAGGGCCCCAAGTCTCCCGTGGCCGGGGGAGCGACGCCGAGGTCCTCGGACAGCTCCGTGTACATGTTCCGCAGCGACGCGGGCAGCGGCGTGACGTCGGGTGCCACCGAGAACGACAGCCCCACGGGATGGCCCGGCGTCGGGTACGGGTCCTGCCCGACCACGAGGACCCGTACGTCCGCCAGGGGCAGTGTGAACGCCCGGAGCACGTTCGGCCCCGCCGGGAGGTACGGACGACCTGCCGAGAGCTCGCTGCGCAGCCAGTCGCCCATCGCATGGATCTGCGGCTCGACGTCCGCGAGGGCGTCCGCCCAGTCAGGCGCGACGAGCTCGTGCAGCGGCTTCGGCATGGCCCTCTCCTATGCCCGGAGCCGCATCGGACGCAAGTCGGCTACGTCGAGAAGCCGGCGTGCACGTGGTCGTGATGCGTCTGGTCGGTGAAGAACACGCTGCCGGACAGTGGGTACGGACCGCCTACGTTGTACGAGCCGGCCGCGCCCGCAGCGGCCATGTAGCCCACGACCAGTGACCGGGGCGTCGACGAGGCCGCGACCGGGAGCCCGTTGATGCGCCACGTGTCGAACGCCCGGCCGAGAGGGTGGTCGCTGGGCCTGCTCGTGCCGAACACGTACGTGGGATGGCCGGAGCGGATGACACTGACGCCGATCGCGTAGGACGTGGACAAGGTGAGCATGGCCCTCAGCACAGTGTCGTGGACCTGTCCGGAGGCGATGTCGGCACGGGAGGCGGGGGGCAGGTCGATGCTCGACGATCCCAGCACCTGCGTCGCCAGCGAGCCCACGGGAACAGGCCCCCCGGGTGCGCTGGGGTGGACCTCGGTGACACGCCACGCCGGCGAGGCGGCGACCAGCCGGACGTCGAACGTCCAGCCGCGCTGCGAGACCCTGCCCGAGCTGTCGAGCACCCAC
>JACRAA010000189.1 GCA_016213595.1 Actinomycetota bacterium
CGTTGACCGCCACCACCTCGACATCGGCAGAGCTGGCCAGGGCGGCCCGCAAGTAGCTGCGCCCGATCCGTCCGAACCCGTTGATCCCGATCCGTACTGTCATGTGACTGGTTCCTTCCCCTGGTGCACGGCGGCGCCGCACGAGACGACGTGCTCGGAGTCCTGCGCGGCGATGGCCACAACGTAGCCGCCCTCAATCGTCGCGGCCAGGGCCTACGACGGCCCGTCCCGGCGGCTCATCGCGGACCTCGATCACGTCGACGGCGAGAAGGGGCCGCGCTCAAAGCAGCGGCGGCGCCCTACTTCGTCACTCCCGGCTGATCCGCCACAGCGCGCCCGTCTTCGGAACACCGAAGATCCCGTAGTCGGCCACGTACATCTCGCTGCCGTCAGGGGAGAACCTCACGGCTGTCGGCCTCTCCGGACCGCTGCCGCCGACACCGGGGTTCTCGTTGCCGTAGAACTCGTACAGCTCACGGGTGGTCGGGTCGAACCGCCGCACACCCTGTGGGGTCTTGATCAGCTTCCCTCCGGTGGTGAGCGGGGCGCCGGAGCCGAAGCATGCCACGAAGGCATGCCCGGGGAACCCGAAGCCGTCGCCCGGTGCGAACTGCATCTGGACGGCAGCGGCATGCACCTCGGGCACCTGCGCGTACGGCAGCTGGCGCTCAGGGTGCTGTGCCATGACGAAGGAGGTCTCCCCGTCCCACTCCTGCTCGGCGGCGAGGTCGGCCACTCTGCGACCGCCGAGGAAGTCCGGGAACCCGTACCAGGCGCCGGGCTTGACCTCCCAGATCGTGTCCAGGGACCGCAGTGGCCTGCTCCCCCGCGCATCCGAGCCCTGGTCGAGGCAGAACATCCGTCCGTCCGGCGCCGTGGCGATGCTGTAGGGGTTGCGGAAGCCCCAGGCGTGCACGGACAGGCCGGTGCCGTCCGGGTTGCAGCGGTAGATGACACCCGTCGCCTTCGCCTGGCCCGGAACCACCTGTCCCGGCGCGCTCTGCTGGTCGAACGGAAGGAAGGGGCCAGTGACGCGGGTCGCGAAGGGGTTCAAGGAGCCACGCGACGTCATGTTCACCCCGGTGAGGGTGACGTCGTAGGGAGGTACGTCACAGAAGTCGGGATGGCGCTCGAGCCAGCCGAACGGAATGAGGTTGTCAGGACCGACGAACCCGGCGTTGGTCGCCGAACCCTGGCCGAAGTAGAGCTGCCCGTCGACCATCTCGAGGTGGTTGGTGTGGTGGTCTCCCCACGCGGGTAGGTCCGTGACCAGGTCCACCCGGGACCCGTCGAGGCCGACCCTCGACAGCGTGCCCCGGTGCGTCACCAGGAAGGCGCCCTCGTGCCACAACAGCCCGACGGCCGGACCGTTGAAGTCCTCCGCGACCACCTCGGTGTGGCCATCGGGGAGGACCCTCGAGAGGCGTGCGGTGGTGAAGACGTACGGGTACGAGAAGCCCGCCTCGAGAACGTAGAGGTCTCCGTCAGGCGTGACGCATGCGTTGCTGGCCCATGTCAGGCCGCCGACGAGACGCTCGAGGCGGTAGCCCGCCGCGAGCGAGAAGTCGCCGGGCTTGGGTTGCCTCACCTCACCGCGGACAGTAGTCACGGGCAGCCCCTTCCTCACATCCGGCAGTGATGCGTTACCCGCGTGCTCTCCACCCAAACCGCCTCGCTGACCGCCCTTCCCCCTCGAAAGGCCACGACACGCCCGGTCCGTACGGCGCGGTTCGACACGAACTGGCCTTTCGACCAGAGCGGTAGCCGTGGAGGAGCATCAGGAAGTTGCCCTGTCACGGGCGAAAGCCGACGGCGAAAGTCACCGACGGCGTCGTCTGGGGCGTAGTTTGCAGCCAGGGCGGTTCCGCCCGTACTAGGGGGGTTTCAGACATGAAGCGCATGATCTCTCTCGTCCTCACAGCCCTGATGAGCCTGGTGACCGTGATCGTCGTCGCTGCTCCGACAGCCCACGCGACGGCGGGTCCCGTCAAGGTCGTCTCGCTCGGGGACTCGTTCGCTGCGGCGTCGACGCTCGCCACCACGTACCAGACGGACGCGCTCTGCGACCGGTCGTCGCTCGGCTACCCGTACCTGCTCAAGAAGTTCTCGCAGAGCCCCTCGGTGGACGTCGCCTGCGGCGGCGCGGTCACGCGCGATCTCTTCGCCGGCCGCACGATCGGCGCGACGACACTGCCTCCCCAGCTCGCGGCGCTGACCTCGTCCACGAAGGTCGTCACTCTGACGGTCGGCGGGAACGATGTCGGCTTCTCCCAGCTCGCACAGTGCCTCGCCACTGCCATGACGATCGGCGATCCCACGGCCCAAGCTCTTGCCGTGAACGCCTGCCTGCAGCCGCTCTCCGACTCGACCGCGCTCGGAGCCAAGGTGTACGCGATGTCCCAGGGGCTCGCGGCTTCGATCCTGGCGATCCACACCCAGGCTCCGGAGGCTCAGATCTTCGTCTCGGACTACCCGGTCATCCTTGGTCTGAACGCTGACGGCACCTGCCCCACCATCCCCCAGCTACCGGCCGGCGTCATCGCTCTCGTGGATGGCGCAAACGCCCAGCTCAACACGACGATCGGAGCCGTCGTGATCGCCACTGCAGGGGCCGGGGTTCCGGTCACGCTCGTGGACGTGGCACCCAGCTTCACCGGTCACGGCGTCTGCTCGACCAGCCCGCTCATCAACGGCTTCCTGCACCCCAGTGCGCAGGGACAGCAGGTGTACGCGGACGCGTTCAACGCGGCGATCAAGCAGGCCTTCGCCGCCTGACAGCTCGGCCCCTGTCGCCGCGGCCGACCTGCGGCGTCAGGGCTCGAACCGATAGCCCAACCCGTTCACGGTGACGAACCGCTGGGGCTGGGCCGCGTCGTCCTCGAGCTTGCGCCTGAGGTGACCCAGGTGGATCCGGAGCAGGTGGGGCTGTCCCCCACCGGCCGCGCCCCACACTTCCGTGAGCAGGTCCGCAGCCGGGACCAGCACCCCCGGACGTCGTACGAGCGCCTCGGCCAGGTGCCATTCGGTGGGGGTCAGCGAGACGGGTTCGCCGTGGCGCAGCGCGCGCTTCGCCTCCAGGTCCAGGACGAACGAGTCGGTCTCGACGACAACGCATCCCAACCTCACCAGCTCCGGCCTCCTCAGGACGGCACGCACCCGTGCCAGGAGCTCCTCCAGGTTGAAGGGCTTCGTCACGAAGTCGTCCGCGCCGGCGTCCAGCGCGTCGATCTTGTGGTGCGGCGACTGGCGTGACGAGGCCACGATGATCGGCGCGCAGGTCCGCGCCCGCAGCTGGCTGACCAGCTCGATGCCGTCGAGGTCGCGCAGCTTCAGGCACGTGATGATGACCGACGGCCTGGCGGCAAGCAGCTCGAGCGCGGCCTGACCATCGATGGCGGGGTCGACGTCGTACTGCCGGGCACGGAAGCTGATCGTCAGGCTGCGCCTCAGTGCCGCGTCGTCCTCGACGATGAGCACGCGGGTCATGAGACACCCACCTGAACTGGACCATTCCCCCCAGGATCCATATCTCCGCCTTGCACCTGCCGAGGGTGAACGTGCGTGATGTGGTGATCTGAGGCTGGCGACCCAGACCTCCCGTCGTGCGGACCCCGGGAGGACACTCCCCCACGCCGCCCAGGGCATGCCGGAGGGCCGGGACAGCCGTCCCGGCCCTCCGTTGTGAGTGCGGGTGGCGGTGCGGGCACGACTCCCCGCCACCCGTCAGGGAGCTACTTCTTCGGCGTCACCGGAGACTGCGCGAGATCCAGGCCCACCCCCCCAAGAGGTGTACAACGGCCATCGGTGTACCAGTGGGTCGTCTTGCCCCAAGCCGACTCCCCACGTTCGACACTAGGTAGGCGTTTCGGCAAGCATTCCCTTTGTCGTCCTATCTAGACACAACGAATACGCGTCCTTTACAGCCTTCGGCGGGCAATCCGGAAAAGTAAGGGTAGGCATATCAATGTCTTCTCGCCGCGACGCCTGGAAGCGCTTCTGCCACAGTGGCTTCTGCCAGAGTGGCGGTATGCGGATCGCGGTGGCAGGAAGCAGCGGACTGATCGGCTCGCAGCTGTGCCGGCTGGCGGAGGACGCAGGGCACGAGGTGGTACGCGTGAGCCGTTCAGAGGGTGTGGACGTCCTCGACGCCGAGGCGCTGGCGAAGGCCCTCTCCCGCGTCGAGGTCGTCGTGGACGTCACGCGCCCGGCCGGGCTGGACGCCGATGCCGCGCGCGAGTTCTTCACCTCGGCCGCCCGGAACCTCGGCGTCGAGGGCCGTCGGGCCGGCGTAGGGACGACGGTCGTGCTGTCGATCGTCGGCGTGGACCGCGGCCAGGACTACGGGTGGTACGTCGCCACGCTGGCCCACGCACGGGCGACGCAGGAATGGGCTCCCGGAGCACGTGTGCTTCGCACGACGCAGTTCCACGAGTTCCCGGGGCAGGTGCTCGAGCGCGCCCAGGCGAGCGGTGGGCGGCGGGACAGCGTGGAGATCATGGACGTGCCGATGCAGCCGGTGGACTCGGCCGAGGTGGCACGTGCGCTGCTCGACCTCGCCACGGACCCTGCCGCGGGCGACCGCCAGCTGGCCGGACCTCGCCGGGAGCGGCTGGTCGACCTTGTCCGCGACCTCATCGCCTACGAGGGACGTGACCTGACCGTGCGGCCGGGGCCGGCGCCCGCGAGCATGGCCGCAGGCTCCATGCTCCCTCAGGGAGACGTCACGATCGCCGGCCCTGACTGGCACACCTGGCTCCGCAGCCGTCCGACGTCCTGACAGCGAGCCGGCTCACGCCTGGCGACTGTGCGACCAGGACTCAGAACGCGCCCACCCCGTTCGGTGTCCCGAGCCCGGTCGGTCCGTCCCAGCCCGTCCCGGCGGTGCACCAGACGCTCGTCGTGCACGTGCCGTTCGAGCCGCTGGTCGCGTCGTTGAGCCCGCTGCTCGCGGCCCACAACCTCGACGCCGGGTAGGGCGTCGTCCCGCTGAAGCCGGTTCCGGTGTTGCCAGCCAACGCGAAGACCGAGGCGATGATCGGGGACGACACGGACGTGCCGCCGTAGACCTGCCAGCCGACGGACCCCATGTACGACGTCGAGTCGTACACGGCGACGCCGGTGTTCGGGTCCGCGATCGCCGAGACGTCCGCACTCGCCTTGCCGGCGCACTGCGTCACGCTCGTCTGCCAGGAGGGCTGCGCGTTCTTCGTCGAGCAGCCGGACCCCGCGCCCGACCAGGCCGTCTCTGTCCAGCCGCGCGTGTTGCTGGCGCGCTGCAGGCTCGTACCGCCCACGGCGACGACCGAGTCGAAGGATGCCGGAGCCTCAACGCCGTACCCGGAGTCTCCCGTCGAGGCGGTGACCGCGATGCCGGGGTGCTTGTACGCGCTGAGCTGGCTGGTGTCCGATCCTCCATACGAGTTGCTGATGGCGACCACGCCAGGCACCGAGGCCGCGTAGTTCACCGCAGCGCCCAGGTTGGCGAAGGAGGCGGTGGACGCCTCGACCAGGAGGATGTTGCAGCTCGGGCAGACGGCCGAGACCATGTCGAGGTCGAGGCTGATCTCCGCCGCCCAGCCTGCGTCCTTGCGCGGGTAGCTCGTTCCGCCGGACTGGTTGACCTTCGTGAAGGTCGGGCCACCGGCGTTGAGCGCGGGCAGGCCGAACTGCTTGCGGTACACCGCGAGGTCACTGGCTGCGGTCGGGTCGTCGTAGGCGTCGACGACTGCCACTGTCGGAACAGCCCCGCTGAGCGTGGCCGGGAGGTTGTACGCGGACCGGAGGTCAGCGGGTCCGTACCCCGCCGGCGAGGCGGCGGGGCTGGGGTTGCGGGTGGGCCGGGTGACGAGCAGGGCGCCGCAGGAGGCGAAACCGGCAGGAGCGGCCGCGCACACTCGTACCGCGGCATGCTCCTCCGCCACCGGAGGGATCGTCGCCTGTGCCGGAACCGCCGCGAACGCACTGGTCACCAGTGCCACGCCGACTGCTAGGAACGTACGCATCCTTGCCCCCCGATGGTCGATGAGGCGTCACAGTAATGCAGCAGGTGCCTGTTGGACAGGGGTGAACCAGGCCCGGCTAGGGCTGACGGGCGAGGCGGTCAGGTCGCAAGCGTCCTGAACCGTCGCAGCCGCATGGAGTTGGTGACGACGAAGATGCTGGACAGCGACATCGCGAACCCTGCGATCAGAGGGTTCAGCTGGCCGGTCGCCGCCCAGGGGATGGCGGCGACGTTGTAGCCGAAGGCCCACAGCAGGTTCCCCCGGATCGTACGCAAGGTGCGCCGTGCGAGGGCGATGGCATCGGGGATGACGTCGAGGCTCTTGCGGACCAGGATGATGTCGGCGGACTTGAGCGCGACGTCCGTCCCGCTCACCATGGCCATCCCCAGGTTCGCCGTCGCGAGGGCTCCTGCATCGTTCACGCCGTCGCCCACCATGGCAACGCGTCGACCCTGGCGTTGGAGCCTCGCGATGACCTCAGCCTTCTCGCTCGGGAGCACCTCGGCGATGACCTCGTCGACGCCGACAAGCCGTGCGACGTCCTCGGCCACCCCGCGCCGGTCGCCGGTCAGCAGGACCGTCCGCAGTCCCAGCCGGCGCAGACGCGCCACCGCCGCGGGCGCGGACGACTTGATCGTGTCGGCGATGACGAGGTAGCCGGCGAGGGTTCCGTCGATGCTCA
>JACRAA010000190.1 GCA_016213595.1 Actinomycetota bacterium
TCCGCAAGCTCCGCTTCACGGGCGGCGAGCCCCTGCTGCGGAGAGGGCTGGCCGAGATCGTGGCCGCGGCTGCACGCCTGCACACCGACGACGGCGAGCGCCCCGAGCTGTCACTCACGACGAACGGGATCGGTCTCGACCGGCAGGTCGACGCCCTCGTCGAGGCCGGACTGGACCGCGTCAACGTGTCGCTCGACTCCTTGGACCGCGAGCGGTACGCAGCCCTGGCGCGTCGCGACCGACTCGACGACGTGCTTCGCGGGCTCGAAGCCGCCGATGCCGCCGGCCTGCACCCCGTCAAGGTCAACACCGTCGCCATGCGCGGCTCGAACGACACCGACATCGTGCCCCTTGCCGAGTTCTGCCTGTCCCGGGGGTACGAGCTGCGCTTCATCGAGCACATGCCGCTCGGCCCCCAGCACGCCTGGGACAGGGCTTCCGTCATGCCCGGCGCCGAGATCCTTGCCCTGCTGTCCGAACGGTTCGACCTCTCCCCCGCACCCGGTCGGGGCTCGTCCCCCTCGGAGGACTGGCTGGTGGCGGCGGGACCGGACCACCCCGCCGGCCGGATCGGCGTCATCGCCTCCGTGACCGCGCCCTTCTGCGCATCCTGCGACCGGACCCGGCTCACCGCCGACGGCCAGGTCCGTACCTGCCTGTTCAGCCACACGGAGACCGACCTGCGGACGCCTCTGCGCAACGGCGCAGACGACGAGCAGCTGGCGGCGCTGTGGGTGGGCGCGCACACGGCGAAGCCGGCAGGTCACGGCATCGACGAGGTCGACTTCCACCCCCCTGTACGAACCATGAGCGCGATCGGAGGCTGACCATGGACATCGGCTACTACGCAGGAGCGGCTGACGCCGCCGGCACGGACCACGAGTGGCTCGACACGCCCGCGCTCACCGCCGGTGAGCTCGTCTCGTTGCTGGGGGAACGCCACGACGGCCTGTCCGGCGTCCTCGGCTCCTGCTCCCTGCTCGTCGACGGCGCACCCGTGCGGGACGCCGCCAGCAGGATCCACGCCGGAGCGCGTGTCGACGTGCTGCCGCCCTTCGCCGGCGGGTAGCGGGTTTTTCACCAGAAGTACGGTTTTACGCCGCGCCTGCGGTCTAGCATGCTCGCATGACCCCCCGCCACCAGTTGGACGACCCTGCGGCTGCTGCCCTCCTGGCACTCGGCAAGTACGTCACCAAGCGGGAGGAGACCGACGACGGTCGCGCCGTCTTCCTCAAGGGAGGCCGCCAGGGCGACGTCTTCTACCGCGACCGCTGGAGCCACGACAAGGTCGTCCGCTCCACGCACGGCGTGAACTGCACGGGTTCGTGCTCCTGGAAGGTCTACGTCAAGGACGGGATCATCACCTGGGAGTCGCAGCAGACCGACTACCCGACCACCGGTCCTGACCGCCCCGAGTACGAGCCACGCGGCTGTCCGCGCGGCGCCGCGTTCTCCTGGTACACCTACTCCCCCACCCGCGTCCGCTACCCGTACGGGCGTGGGGTCCTCGTCGAGGCGTACCGCGAGGCGAAGGCCCGGCTCGGTGACCCTGTTGCCGCCTTCGCCGAGATCTCCGGCAACCCGGAGACCCGCCGTACGTACCAGCTTGCCCGCGGGAAGGGGGGCCTCGTCCGGATCAGCTGGAACGAGGCCATCGAGATCTCGGCCGCCAGCTACGTGAACACGATCAAGACGTACGGCCCCGACCGCTGCGTCTCCTTCTCCCCCATCCCGGCGATGTCGATGGTCTCGCACGCGATCGGCACGAGGTTCAACCACCTCATCGGCGGTGCGATGACGTCCTTCTACGACTGGTACGCCGATCTCCCCGTGGCGAGCCCCCAGGTCTTCGGCGACCAGACCGACGTGCCGGAGTCCGGCGACTGGTGGGACTCGACGTACTTGATGATGTGGGGCTCGAACGTCCCCGTGACCCGTACGCCGGACGCGCACTGGATGGCCGAGGTCCGGTACCGGGGCACCAAGGTCGTCGCGGTGTCCCCTGACTACGCCGACAACGTGAAGTTCGCCGACGAGTGGCTCCCGGCGCAGGCCGGTACGGACGGCGCCCTCGCGATGGCCATGGGCCACGTCGTCCTCAAGGAGAACTTCGTCGACCGGCAGGTGCCGTTCTTCACGGACTACGTGACGAAGTACACGGACCTGTCGATGCTCGTCACCCTTGTGGACCACCCCGACGGCCACGGCCTCACGGCGTCGAAGTTCCTCACCGCCGCCGACCTGCCGACGCTGGCCGACACCAGCGACGCCGCCTTCAAGACCGTCCTCTGGGACACAGTGACGGGGGCTCCCGCCGTCCCCAACGGGACCATGGGTCATAGGTACAACGAGGAGGGCGTCGGCAAGTGGAACCTCGACCTCGGTGACCTCGTCCCCGCCCTCACGCTCGCGGACGTCGCGGGGTCGACGCCCGTTGAGATCGCACTCCCCTGCTTCGAGGACCCGCGCGGCCAGGGCTCGATCCTGCGTCGCGGCGTCCCGGCCGTACGTGTCGGCGACCGTCTCGTGACCACCGTGCTCGACCTCATGCTCGCGCAGTACGGGGTCGGCCGCGAGGGGCTCCCCGGTCAGTGGGCGAAGGACTACGACGACGTGACGAGCCCGTACACGCCGGCGTGGCAGGCCGAGATCACGAGCGTGCCGGCCGAGGCCTGCATCAGGACCGCCCGCCAGTTCGCGAAGAACTCGGAGGACTCGCAGGGCCGCTCGATGATCATCATCGGCGCAGGCATCTGCCACTGGTTCCACGCCGACGTCACGTACCGGGCGATCATGGCCCTGCTCATGCTCACCGGCTGCATCGGACGCAACGGTGGCGGCTGGGCACACTACGTGGGGCAGGAGAAGTGCCGCCCCATGACAGGCTGGTTCAACCTCGCGAACGCGCTCGACTGGTCCAGGCCGCCGCGGACGATGATCGGCACCGGCTACTGGTACATGCACACCGACCAGTGGCGTACGGACGGCTTCTCGGCGGACATCGTGAAGTCGCCCTTGTCGACGGGCTCGCTCGACGGCCTCCACACGGCCGACGCAATGGCGTTGTCGCACCGGCTCGGCTGGATGCCGTTCTACCCGCAGTTCGACCGCAACCCCCTCGACCTGGCCGACGAGGCCACGGCGGCCGTCGAGCGCGGCGAGGCCGCCAACGTGGGCGAATGGGTCGCCGCGCAGCTCAAGGCGGGTGCGCTCACCACGGCGCTGGAGGACATCGACGCGCCCGAGAACTGGCCCCGGACGATGGTGGTGTGGCGCTCGAACCTGTTCGGCTCCTCGGCGAAGGGGAACGAGTACTTCCTCAAGCACCTGCTCGGGACCGGCTCGAACCTCATGCCGAACGACCATGGACCCGGCACGCGCCCGGAGGTCGTCCGGTTCCGCGAGGAGGCGCCGGAGGGGAAGCTCGACCTGCTCATCAGTGCCGACTTCCGGATGACGTCGACGACGCTGCTCAGCGACATCGTCTTCCCGGCCGCCACGTGGTACGAGAAGTACGACCTGTCCAGCACGGACATGCACCCGTTCGTCCATGCGTTCACGCCGGCCATCGACCCGCCCTGGGAGGCGAAGAGCGACTTCGACGTGTTCACGCTGCTCTCGCGCGCGATCGGGCACCTCGCCAAGGACCACCTGGGCACGCGCAAGGACCTCGTCGCCGTCCCCATGCAGCACGACACACCGGGACAGATCAGCCAGCCGGGCGGTCACGTCCCGGACTGGCGGGGCACGGACGTGGAGGCCGTGCCGGGCAAGAACCTTCCCGCGATGATGGTCGTCGAGCGTGACTACACGGCGATCGCCGACAAGCTGGCCACCGTCGGGCCGCTGGCCGACCGGCTCGGGTTCACGGTCAAGAACATCACGTACGACATGACGGGACCGGTCGAGCGGCTCGGCAGGCTGCACGGCGTCATGAGCAGCGGTGCCGGCGCCGGCCGGCCGGCGATCGACACCGACGCACGGCTGGCCGAGGCGATCCTCACGTGCTCGGGCACGACGAACGGGTCCGTCGCCACCCAGGGCTTCCGCGACCTCGAGCGGAAGACGGGGCGCAAGCTCGCCGACCTGTCGGAAGGCCAGGAGGAGCGCTTCATCACGTTCGCACAGACCCAGGCGTCCCCCCAGCCCGTCATCACGTCGCCCGAGTGGTCCGGCTCCGAGACCGGAGGCCGGCGGTACGCGGCGTTCACGATCAACACCGAGCGCCTCAAGCCCTGGCACACGCTCACGGGCCGGATGCACTTCTTCCTCGACCACGACTGGATGATCGACGCCGGCGAGCAGCTCCCCACGTACCGGCCGCCGCTCGACATGAGCCACGCGTACGGCGAGCCGGAGCTCGGCCCCACCGGTGAGAAGTCGATCACGCTGCGCTACATCACGGTCCACACCAAGTGGTCGATCCACTCGGAGTACCAGGACAACCTCTTCATGCTCAGCCTCGGCCGAGGCGGTCCACAGGCGTGGCTCAGCACGGGCGACGCCGCGAGCATCGGGGTCGCCGACAACGACTGGATCGAGCTCACGAGCGCCAACGGTGTCTTCGTGGCCAGAGCCGTGGTGACCCAGAAGCTGCCGGACGGCATCTGCTACGTGCAGCACGCCCAGGAGCGGACGATCGACGTCCCCAAGTCGGAGGCGACCGGCAAGCGCGGCGGCATCCACAACTCCGTGACCCGGATCCTCATGAAGCCCACGCACCTCATCGGCGCCTACGCGCACCAGTCGTACGCCTTCAACTATCTCGGCCCCAGTGGTGTCCAGCGCGACATCGTCACCACCGTCCGCAGGCGTTCCCAGGAGGTGACCTACTGATGGCGACGAGGAAGCTCACGCGCGTCATGGCCCAGGTCGGCATGGTCATGAACCTCGACAAGTGCATCGGCTGCCACACCTGCTCGGTCACCTGCAAGCAGGCGTGGACCAACCGTGCCGGCACCGAGTACGTGTGGTTCAACAACGTCGAGACGCGACCCGGCCAGGGCTACCCGCGCCGCTACGAGGACCAGGAGCGCTGGCGCGGCGGCTGGGTCCGGACCAAGTCCGGAGGGCTCCGGCTCCGCTCCGGGGGACGGTTCCAGAAGCTGCTGAGCATCTTCGCCTCGCCCGTACAGCCCGAGCTTGCCGACTACTACGAGCCATGGACCTACGACTACCAGAACCTCATCTCGGCGCCGCTCGGCGATGACTTCCCCGTGGCGCGCCCCAAGTCGCTCATCACCGGCGAGGACACGAAGATCACGTGGTCGGCGAACTGGGACGACTCGCTCGGCGGCTCCACCGCGACGGCCGAGCTCGACCCCATCGTCGAGAAGCTCCGCAACGAGGCCAACGAGCAGATCCGGATGGAGTACGAGAAGAGCTTCATGTTCTTCCTGCCCCGCATCTGCGAGCACTGCCTCAACCCCTCCTGCATGGCGTCCTGCCCCTCAGGGGCGATCTACAAGCGGGCCGAGGACGGCATCGTCCTCGTCGACCAGGACAGGTGCCGCGGCTGGCGCCAGTGCATCACCGGCTGCCCGTACAAGAAGATGTACTTCAACCACCGCTCCGGCAAGGCCGAGAAGTGCACCTTCTGCTACCCGCGCATCGAGGTCGGCCTGCCGACCGTCTGCTCCGAGACCTGCGTGGGCCGGCTCCGCTACCTCGGGATCATCCTGTACGACCCCGACGCCGTCACCGAGGCCGCCTGCGCCGACGAGAAGGACCTGTACGAGGCCCAGCTCGACCTGATGCTCGACCCGTACGACCCGCAGGTCATCGCGCTGGCCCGTGAGGGCGGCATGCCGGACGACTGGATCGAGGCGGCGCAACGCTCGCCGATCTACGCGCTGGCGAAGCACTTCCGGGTGGCACTGCCGCTGCACCCGGAGTACCGGACGATGCCGATGGTCTGGTACATCCCGCCGCTCTCCCCCGTCGTCGACCTGCTCACCAAGCAGGGCCACGACGGTGAGGCGGCCGGGAACCTGTTCGGCGCGATCGACACCCTCAGGATCCCGGTCAGCTACCTCGCCGAGCTGTTCACCGCCGGCGACACCCAGGTGGTGACCGGGGTGCTGCAGAAGCTCGCCGCCATGCGCTCGTACATGCGAGGCGTGACGCTCGGCACCGGCCGCGACCCCGAGCTCGCCGCCGCGGTCGGCATGACGCCGGATGCACTCGAGCAGATGTACCGGCTGCTGGCGATCGCGAAGTACGCCGAGCGGTACGTCATCCCCACCGCGCATCGCGAGGAGGCCCACAACCTCGAGGAGCTCGCCTGCTCGCTCGACTACGAGGACGGGCCCGGCATGTACGAGTCGGGACCCTTCGGCGAGGCGTCCGGACGGCCGGTGCCGGTCGCCATCGAGACGTACAGCGCCCTCAAGGAGCGGCAGCGGGCGGACACCGCCGCCTCGTCCGAGGCGCTCCAGCACCGGGCCGGCATGCTCAACTGGGACGCCAACCAGGAGACGGAGCGATGAAGGTGTTCTCGAAGCGTCACGCCTCCACGGCCGGGGCGACGTCCCGTACCCAGAAGGCAGCCCGTCCCGACACCCGGGTCGTCGCCCAGGCAGCCTCGCTGGTGCTGGCCTACCCCGACGAGGACCTGCTGCGTCATCTCGACACCATCGAGGCGGCCCTCGCCGGCACGACCGCCCACCAGCAGTTCCAGCGGGTCCTCACCCACCTGCGCGACGGTGCGCCCGGTGACGAGGGTGACCCCCGGACGCGGCTCGCCCGCCTGCAGGCCTTCCACGTCGCGGAGTTCGACCTCTCCCGCAAGCACGCGCTCCACCTCAGCTACTGGACCGACGGCGACACGCGGCGGCGAGGGACATCGCTCGTCGAGCTGCAGCAGGCGTACCGCGACTCAGCGTTCGACGTGGAGCTGGGCGGCGAGCTGCCGGACTACCTTCCGGTCATGCTCGAGTTCGCGGCAGCGTCGCCCGACGGAGGACTGGCCCTGCTCCAGCGGTTCCGCGCGAGCCTCGAGCTCATCCGCCTCGCCCTGATCGCCGACGACCTGCCCCACGCCGGCGTGCTGGCTGCCGTCTGCGACTGCCTGCCGGGCGAGTCGGCGCAGACCAGGGTCGAGGTCCAGACCCGGTTCGGCACCGCGCAGCCGATCGAGTTCGTCGGTCTCAGCGAGTCGGCGAGGTCGTGAGATGAACGCGGTCGACATCCTGCTCTGGGGAGCCCTCCCCTACGTGGTCGCGCTCGTCCTGGTCGGCGGCCTGATCTGGCGCTACCGGTACGACCAGTTCGGGTGGACCACCCGCTCCTCACAGCTGTACGAGTCGAGGCTGCTCCGGATCGGGTCGCCCGTCTTCCACTACGGCCTCTTCGTCGTCCTCGCCGGACACCTCGCAGGGCTCTTCATCCCGAAGGCCTGGACGGACCTCGTGATCAGCCAGGAGACGTACCACCTCATCGCGTTCACCGCCGGCACGATCGCCGGCGTCGCCACGCTGCTGGGGATAGTCCTGCTGATCTACCGGCGCCGTACGACCGGGCCCGTGTTCCTCGCGACCACGAAGAACGACAAGCTCATGTACGTCGTGCTCGTCGCGGCCATCGTCTTCGGCATGATCGCCACCCTCACCGGGAGCCGCACCACGGCCGGCATGGAGGTGAACTACCGGGAGACGGTGTCCGTCTGGTTCCGGTCGCTGTTCATCTTCCAGCCCGACGTCGCCGCGATGGCAGGCTCGACCTGGCAGTTCAAGGTGCACATCCTCGTCGGACTCGCCCTGTTCGCGCTCGTGCCGTTCAGCCGGCTCGTCCACGCGTTCACCGTGCCGCTGCACTACCTGTTCCGGCCGTACATCGTCTACCGAAGCCGGGACGTCGTCGTCCCCACAGCGTCACGCGGACGCGTGCGCGGCTGGGACCCCGTCGGCACCCTCGACCGGGACCGCAAGACGCGATGACTGCCTCCCGCAGTCCTCGACCCGCCCCTACCAGGACAACCGGAGCACACGCATGACCACGACGCCCGTGACCCGTTCCTCAGAGTGGCTCACCGACTGGGACCCCGAGAACGAGGCCACCTGGGACAGGTCCCTGGCCTGGAGAACCCTCAGCATCAGCACGTTCACCCTCACGATGTGCTTCGTCGCGTGGTTCCTGCCGAGCGCGCTCGTGCCCAAGCTCAACGCGCTCGGCTACTCCTGGACCAAGGACCAGCTGTACTGGCTCGCCGCCATCCCGGGTCTCTCCGGTGGGCTCCTGCGCATCGTCTGGATGGTCGTGCCGCCCATCCTCGGAACCCGGAAGATGGTGACCCTCACCACCCTGCTCCTGGTCTTCCCCGTGCTCGGGTGGGGGGTACGGGTCCAGAGCCCTACCGCTCCGTACTGGGAGCTGCTGACCCTCGCCTTCCTCGCCGGCATCGGCGGCGGCGCGTTCTCCGGCTTCATGCCGTCCACCTCGTACTTCTTCCCGCGCAGGCTCCAGGGCACCGCACTGGGCCTGCAGGCGGGCATCGGCAACTTCGGCGTCTCGCTGGTCCAGCTGATGACCCCGTGGCTGGTCGGCTTCGGCATGGTCGGCTTCCTCGGCGCCTCGCAGCACCTGCACGTCACCGGGAAGCCGGACATCACCGTCTGGTACCAGAACGCCGCCTTCTTCTACATCCCGTTCATGATCGTCGGCGCCATCCTCGCGTGGCTGACGTTGAAGTCCGTGCCGATCAAGGCGAACATCCGGCAGCAGTTCGACATCTTCCGCAACCACGACACCTGGTGGATGACGCTGCTGTACATCATGACCTTCGGCACGTTCTCGGGCCTGTCGGCGCAGTTCGGCCTGCTCATGAGCAACCTGTACGGCGCGGGCAACAGCGCGATCGTCGCAGGCAGCGGCGCCACGGCGAAGATCCTCATCGCCGGCTACGCCCTGCCCGACCCCGTGGCGTACGTGTTCCTCGGCCCGCTCGTCGGCGCCGGCGCCCGGGTGCTGTTCTCGCCGCTGACCGACCGCATGGGCGGCGCCCTGTGGACGCTCGTCTCCGGCATCGGCCTCGCCGGCACGATCGCCTGGACCATTCCGTCCCTCGTGCCCGACACCTCCAGCGCGGCGGCCCTGCAAGGCGGCTTCAACCACTTCCTGTGGGGCATGCTCGCCATCTTCCTGTTCACCGGCATCGGCAACGCCGCCACGTTCAAGCAGATGCCCATGATCTTCGAGCGCCGTCAGGCGGGCGGTGTGATCGGCTGGACGAGCGCCATCGCCGCGTTCGGACCGTTCCTGTTCGGCGTCGGTCTCACCCTCATGCCGGCCCAGGTGTTCTACGGCATCGGCGTCGCCTGGGCGGTGATGTGCGTCGTCATCACCTGGGTCAGGTACGCGCGTCCCGGGGCGCCGAAGAAGTCGTGACCGAGCCTGACGAGACCCTCGAGGACCTGGAGCCCCACGGGTCGACGCCCGGGCTCGACGAGCACGACCATGTCTTCGAGGACGCCCGGGCCCTCTACGACAGGGGTCGCGGGCTGCCCTTGGCCGAGGACGAGCTCGGCAGACCCGTGCTGTGCCGACACGCAGATGTGACCCTGCCTGCCCCCGGCCCCGAGACCTCGTCCGCGCTGCCGACGCGCGTCATCACGGTGTCCGACGAGGTGGCCGCCGGCACGGATGGCGACCGGGGCGGGCTCCTCGCGGTCGACCTGCTCACCGACCTCGGCACCCAGCCCACCCGGGTCGTCGTCCCGGACGA
>JACRAA010000192.1 GCA_016213595.1 Actinomycetota bacterium
ACGCACTCGCCGCCGCCGACGCCATGTCCTTCGCCGGCATCGTGAAGCCGGAGGACCTCCCCCCGTACGTCTCCCAGCTCGGCCGCCTTCCTGGCCTGGTCCAGGCCCAGGAGCTGTGCGGGCGCGTGACGCATGTGGCTGAGTCCCACGGCGAGTCCTGGCAGAGGTGCCGCATTCTCGATGCGGGTTTTCCCAGTCCGCAGCTCCAGCTTCCCGTTATCGATGTCGAAGGAGTCGAGCGACGCCTCGATATGGCGTACGAGGAACAGCGGGTCGCGATCGAGTACGACGGCCGGGAGTTCCATACCGCGGACGTTGACCAGTACAAAGACGCGTTGCGTCACAACGGCTTGTGGCTCCTCGGCGGCTGGCGCTTCCAGATCGGTACGTTCGAACGCATCTTCGGAGTATCCACGGCATTCGAGGAGGAGCTCGGACAGCTCATCGGGATGCGGCCAAGAGCTCGCACCTGGGTTTGAACTTGTCCTATGTCTTCTCCGGCGGATACCGGCTGCTCTCGCGACCCGTACAGGTGCTCTCGCGGAGGGGTACAGGTGCTCTCGCGAACCGGTACAGGTGCTCTCGGGGTCCCGTACAGGTGCTCTCGCGGACGGGTACAGGTGCTCTCGCCAACCGGTACAGGTGCTCTCCCGGAGGGGTACAGGTGCTCTCGCGGAGGGGTACAGGTGCTCTCGCGGAGGGGCACAGGTGCTCTCGCCAACGGACCACCCTGGCGAAGCCGACGCGACCGCTAGATCCAGGAGCTGAACCACATCCGCATGAGCCACTGGGACTGCGTGAGCAGGGCGTCGGTGAGGATCGGGTAGATGAACGCGAAGTTCAGGGTCACGATGACGAGGACGACGCCGACGACGATGGCGCCCTGGCGTCGTCGATGGCCCGAGTCCGCCTTGCCGAGGATCATGCCCAGCACCATGGCGAGGCACATGGCCGTGAACGGGATGATCGTGATCGCGTAGAAGAAGAACAGCGAGCGCTCGGTGTAGTTGAACCAGGGCAGGTACGTGGACATGGCGGCCACCACCGGGACGCCGAACCGCCAGTCCCGGCCCGCCACCCACCAGGCGATCGCGACCAGGAGCGCCAGCGCGGCGAACCACCAGAGAGTCGGGGTGCCGGTCGCACTGATGACGCGCAGGCACGTCTCGGAGCTGCCGGCGGGGCAGCCGTCGACTCCGGCCTGGATCCCGTTGACGGCGTCGATGCCGATCGGACGCGCGTTGATGAGCCAGCCCCCGGGGTGCGCGGCGTACACGTGTGTCGAGTGCTTGATGTAGTCGCCGTTGTGGAAGTCCCAGATCTCCTTGTGGTAGTAGAGAAGTGATGCGAGGGGCTTGCCGAGCAGCTTCACCTGCCAGCTGTCGGGGTGCTCCGCGCCCCACTGTCGGTCGTACCCCCCCTGCGTCCGCAGCCAGCTGAACCATGTCCCCACGTACACGAGGAACCCCAGGACCACGAGGCTCACGAACGCTGGCACCCCGTCGAGCAGGAGGGCCCGGTACGCCTGCCGTCGCGCACCGGCCAGCCGTCTGGCCGTGATGCTCCACACCACCGCGAGGACGCCGAAGCTCGCCATGACGAAGACCGCGTTCCACTTCGTGCCGATCGCGAGCCCGAACAGCACGCCCGCCGCGACGAGCCAGGGCCGGAAGACGAACGGCCCGGGACCTCCGTCGTAGCCCGCCAGCCCCCGGCGTTCCAGGTCCCTCGCGAGGCGGTGTCGGAAGTAGTCCCGGTCGATCACGACGGCCAGCACCGCGGCGACGATGAAGAACGCCTCGAAGATGTCGAGCAGGGCGAGGCGGCTCATGACGAAGTCCAGCCCGTCGACGCACAGCAGGAACCCCGCGATGGCGCCGACCATCGTGCTTCGCGAGACCCGCCGCGCCAGCCGGACGACGAGGGCGACCATGAGGGAGCCGAACACGAGGGCAGCGAAGCGCCACCCGAAGGAGTTCATGCCGAACAGCCATTCGCCGGAGGCGATGAGCCACTTGCCGACCTGCGGATGGACGATGAACGACGGGTTCGGCGTGAAGATGTCCACCTTGCCCGACGCGAGGAGCTCGTTCGCGTTCTCGGGCCAGGACCCCTCGTACCCCAGCTTGAGCAGCGTGTACGCGTCCTTGGCGTAGTACGTCTCGTCGAAGAGGATCCCCCTGGGGTAGCCGAGACCGACGAGCCGGATGCAGAACGCCATCACGGTCAGGGCGATCGTGACCAGCCACGACCTCAGCCGGTCATGAGGAGGTCCATCCCACAGCCGGTCGACAGCGCTCCTCGTGTCGGGTGTACGGACGGGCACGAGCAGGCGCAGCCGTCCACCCCAGCGACGCGCGCCCCCGCTATCGGCGGGGTCCGAGGGCGACTCGAGGTCCGCCTCGGGGACAGCCTCGTCTGGGGGCACGCTCGTCACGCGGGCCATCCTAGGGACCAGGGCCCGTGGACCGGCTGTCCGTCCCCTGTGGGGCCGCGCTCAGCGACGCCGCAGACGTATCCGACGGACCTGCTGCGTCGTGTCCAGCTCCACGAACTTGAAGGAGCTCGCGAAGTCGGAGAACGACCCGTAGCCGAGCTCCTTCTCGTTGAACGCCGGGTCCATGCGCAGCAGCTGGTTCTTCACCGACGAGCTGTCGAGCCACTCGGCGTCCTCGTCCTTGTCGTGGGCCAGCCGCAGCGCCCTCTGGAGCAGCTGTCCCGCCACAGCCCTCTGCTGGGTCTGCTTGTCGGTGAGCTTCTTGCTCTTCGTGGCCTTCGGCGCAGGCTCCTGCGTCTCGGTCTGACCGGCGCCCGGGCCAGCGTCGCCCGACCGCTCGTCAGGAGAGGAGGCGGCGCCGGAGGACGCCTCGCCAGCCGGTCCGTCGCTCACCACCGGCTCCTCGTTCGCCGCCACCTCGGCGGTCGTCGTCTCCGTCTCGAGAGCCTCAGCGGCCGCCGACGTCGTGCGAGAGCGCCCGGCCGCCGCCCCCCGGCGCCGCGTCGGCTTCGACGGGGTCTCCGGTACGACCTCGGGGCTGACGTCCACAGCCTCGCTCGGCGCGACGCCGGCCAACGCGTCGTAGCGCACCATCCTGTCGCACGCCGCGGCGAGCGACCGGCTGATCGACCCGGCGACGCCGACCGCCACGACGTACCGCCCGAGCCTCTTGGCCCGCTGGGCGAGGGCGATGTAGTCCGAGTCGCCGGCGACGATGACCACGTGAGTGAGGTCGGGGAGCCGGAACATGTCCTCGACCGCGTCGACGGCGAGCCGGATGTCGGCGCCGTTCTTGCCGTACGCAGCGGCGGGGAAGAGCTGTACGAGGTCGACGGCGCGCCCGACCAGCTGCCCGCGGTACTCGGCGTTGACCGTCTGTGACCAGTCCGCGTACGCGCGGGTGAGAACGAG
>JACRAA010000193.1 GCA_016213595.1 Actinomycetota bacterium
GCCGTCGCCCAGAAGGCGTTCCTGCGGAACCTCTCCCGCGGCGAGGCGTACCTCTCGTTCGCGCCGACGCTGTGGGACACGACGTTCCAGACGGCGGTCGCGCAGGCGGAGCTCCAGGCTCGGGACTACCCCGGCGCGTACCACCGGGTCGCGTTCCGGCGCCCCGACGGCAGCCCCGTCCACATCGAGACGACCCGCCCGGAGCTGCTCGTCAGCGTGTGCGCCCTCATCGCGCACCCGGACGACGAGCGGTACCAGCACCTCTTCGGCACGACCGTCACCTCCCCGCTCTTCGGCGTGGAGATCCCGGTGCTCCCCCACCGTGCGGCCGAGCGGGACAAGGGCGCCGGCATCGCCATGTGCTGCACGTTCGGCGACCAGACGGACGTGACGTGGTGGCGCGAGCTGCGCCTGCCGACCCGTACGGTCGTGATGCGGGACGGGCGCCTCCAGCGGGAGACGCCCGAGTGGCTCGTGAACGCCGAGCCGTACGAGCAGCTCGCCGGCAAGACCACGTTCTCGGCCCGTGAGGCGACCGTGGCTCTGCTCCGCGAGTCGGGCGACCTCGACGGCGAGCCCAAGCCGACGACGCGCAACGTGAGCTTCTACGAGAAGGGCGACCGTCCGCTCGAGATCGTCGCGACGCGCCAGTGGTACATCACCAACGGCGGTCGCGACGACGCGCTGAAGGCCCGGCTGCTGGAGCGCGGCCAGCAGATCGCCTGGAGCCCCGCCCACATGCAGTACCGCTACAACGACTGGGTCTCGGGCCTCAACGGCGACTGGCTCATCAGCCGGCAGCGGTTCTTCGGCGTCCCGTTCCCGGTGTGGTACCCCGTCACTGCTGATGGTGAGACCGACTTCGAGCACCCGATCACGCCCGACGAGGCGAGCCTTCCCGTCGACCCCATGGCGTCGTGTCCTGCCGGCTACACCGACGAGCAGCGCGGCGTGCCGGGCGGGTTCGTGCCGGACACGGACGTGATGGACACCTGGGCGACCTCGTCGCTCACCCCCCAGATCGTCTGCGGCTGGGAGCGTGATCCGGAGCTGTTCGCGCTGACGTTCCCCATGGACATGGCGCCGCAGGCTCACGACATCATCCGGACCTGGCTCTTCAGCCGGATCGTGCGCAGCCACCTGGAGTTCGACACCGTGCCCTGGAAACGGACGACCATCTCCGGGTTCGTCGTCGACCCCGACCGCAAGAAGATGGGCAAGTCGACGGGCAACGCCATCGTCCCGACGGAGATCCTGGCGACGTACGGGTCGGACGCAGTGCGCTGGCGGTCGGCGATGGCTCGGCCCGGTACCGACTCGCCGTTCGACGAGAGCCAGATGAAGGTCGGGCGGCGTCTCGCCATGAAGGTGCTCAACGCCTCCAAGTTCGTGCTCGGCATCTCGGGCGCCGAGGCGTCCCCTGCCGCGATCACGGAGCCCGTCGACCTGGCGATGCTCGAGTCGCTCCGCGGTGTCGTCGGCCTCGCCACCCAGGCACTCGAGGAGTTCGAGTACACCGACGCGCTCGAGGCCACGGAGCGGTTCTTCTGGACGTTCTGCGACGACTACCTGGAGCTCGTGAAGGAACGGGCGTACGGGTCCGGCCGGGCTTCCGAGTCGGCCAAGGCGGCGCTCGTACTGGCGCTGGGCGTACAGCTGCGGCTGTTCGCGCCGTACCTCCCCTTCGTCACCGAGGAGGTCTGGTCGTGGAGCCACGGGCAGTCGGTGCACCATGCACCGTGGCCCTCGGTGGACGAGCTGCCCACCTCGGGCGACGTCGAGCTCATGGACGACATCTCGGCGGCCCTCATCGAGATCCGGGGCGCCAAGTCGCAGGCCAAGGTGTCGATGAAGACAGAGGCGACCAGCGCGGAGTTCTCGGGACCTGCCGAGCAGCTGGAGCGGTTGCGGCGGGTGGAGAACGACCTGCGCGCGGTGGGCCGGATGGTGGGTACAGTCACCTGGAGCGTCGTCGACGGTCCCCTCACGGTGGTTCTTGAGCTCGACACCCAGGGCTGACCGCTACCCCTGCTCCACGTCCGTGTGCACATGCGTTCAGACCGTGAACGGATGTGCAAACGGTGCACGCCCCCTGGGAAGTTGACCGAACGTACGCAGGGAACTCGTCGCACAGGAGCCTCCCTCCTAGGGTTGCCCTAGCGGCGCCGTAGCCGCTCAGCTGGGAGGCTCCGATGCGTTCGCTCGATGTCGACGTCGTGGTGGTCGGTGGTGGATCGACTGGGGTGGGCGTGGTTCGTGACGTCGCGATGCGCGGCTACAAGGCCGTCCTCGTCGACCGTGCAGACCTCGCACAGGGCACGTCAGGACGCTTCCACGGCCTGCTCCACTCGGGTGGGCGCTACGTGGTCAGCGACCCTAACTCGGCGAGGGAGTGCGCCGAGGAGAACGTCATCGTCACCCGGATCCAGCCGACCGCCGTCGAGACGACCGGCGGCCTGTTCGTGTGCGGCCCCGACGACGACCCGGACTTCGGCGACAAGTTCCTCGCCGGCGCGGCGGCCAACGGCGTGCCGGCCACGGAGATCACGGTCGCTCAGGCCCTCGAGCTCGAGCCTCGGGTGAACCCGGGCATCAAGCGGGCCATCGCCGTCCAGGACGGGTCGGTGGACGGCTGGCAGCTCGTGTGGACCGCGGCGCAGTCGGCCAAGGAGTACGGGGCCGAGGTGCTCACGTACCACAAGGTGACCAGGATCGAGCGTGACGGGGACCAGGTCTCAGCGGTGATCTGTACGGACCTCAAGAACGGCGAGGAGGTGCGCATCGGCTGCCACTTCATCCTCAACTGCGCGGGCGCCTGGGCGGGCGAGATCGCCGGGATGGCGGACTGCCACGACGTCCAGGTGGTCCCCGGTCGCGGGATCATGGTCGCGATGAACCACCGCCTCGTGAACAGCGTGGTGAACCGCCTCATCTACCCCTCCGACGGCGACATCATCGTCCCCGTCCACACGGTCTGCATCATCGGCACCACCGACGTCAAGGCCCCCGACCCCGACCATCTGCCGATCCCCCACGACGAGGTCCAGAAGATGTTCGACGCGGGCGAGGTGCTCGTCCCGGGCTTCCGCAACGCGCGCGCCCTCCACGTCTGGGCCGGGGCGCGCCCGCTCGTCAAGGACTCCCGCGTCGGCGCCGGCGACACCCGCCACATGAGCCGCGGCATGGGCATCCTCAACCATGCCGAGCGTGACGGTCTCAAGGGCCTGCTGACCATCTCCGGAGGCAAGCTCACCACGTACCGGCTCATGGCCGAGCACATCGTCGACGCCATGGAGGCCGAGCTGGGCACCTCCCACCCCTGCCGTACGGCCGAGGAGCCCTGCCCGACCCCCGCCCCTGACCCGACGTACGTGCCGACGAACTACCACGTCACGCACCGCCTGCACGACCGGGAGCACGACCGGATGGAGGACCCGATCCTCTGCGAGTGCGAGCTGATGAGCCGGCGGATGTTCACCGACAAGCTCGCCGAGCAGCCCAGCGCGTCGCTCGACGACCTCCGTCGCCAGCTGCGGCTCGGCATGGGTCCGTGCCAGGGCGGGTTCTGCACCGTTCGTGCCACCGGGGTCGCCCACGAGCTCGGCACGGTCGACACGGAGCGCGCGACCGGCCTGCTGCGCCTCTTCCTCGAACATCGCTGGCTCGGCTTGTGGCCGATCCTGTACGGCGACCAGGTGCGGCAGACCGCACTCGACAACTGGATCTTCTCGGGCACGCTCGACGTCGAGCACCTGCCCGAAGGCGCGGAGGTGGTGTGATGGCCAACACGGTCGTGATCGGAGCAGGACTCTCGGGGCTCGTAGCCGCCATCCGACTGGCGCGAGCAGGCCGCGGCGTGACCCTGCTCACGAAGGGCATCGGCGGCCTGCCGCTGTCACAGGGGACGGTCGACATCCTCGGCTACGCGCCGGACCGGGTGGAGACGCCGATCCAGGCCTCAGCCTCCATGCCCGAGGCGCACCCGTACCGCGTGCTCGGCCCTGCGGCCATCGCCGCCGGCGTCGCCTACGTCCAGGAGCTCCTCGGTGACCGGCTCGTCGGCAGCCCGGAGCGCAACGTGCTCCTGCCCACCGCGGTCGGCTCCCTGCGTCCCACGTGCCTCGTCCCGACCTCGATGACGGCGGGCGTGGTCACCGGCGGCATCCGCTACGTCCTGGTCGGGTTCCGGCAGCTCAAGGACTTCTACCCGCTGCTGTGCGCCGGCAACCTCGAGCGCCAGACCACGCCGGACGGGCAGCCGATCCACGCCCGCGGCATCATCCTCGACATGCCAGCGGTGGAGGACATGGCCGACTCCAACGCGATCGGGTACGCGCGCTCGCTCGACAACCCGGCCTACCGGATCAAGCTCGCTGCCGTCATAAAGCCGATGCTGGAGGACGGCGAGGTCGTCGGGTTCCCCGCGATGGTCGGCGAGCACGACGCCAGCGCCCACCGTCACCTCGAGCAGCTCCTGGACCACCCGGTCTTCGAGGTGCCCTTGCCACCTCCAGGCGTGCCGGGCATGCGGCTCAACGCACTGCTCACGGGGCTCGCCAAGGAGGCGGGGGTACGGATCGTGGCCGGCGCGAGGGTGGTCACCTTCGAGTCCGACGGGGACCGGATCCTGTCGGTCGGGCAGGCGACCGCGGGACGCATCCGTCAGTACGCCGCCGACACGTTCGTCTACGCGCCGGGCGGCTTCGAGTCCGGCGCCCTCAACATGGACTCGTACGGGACGGTGACCGAGACCCTCTTCGACCTGCCGCTGCACGGTCTCGGGCCCGACCTCATCACCGCCGGCGAACCTGCCGACCAGGCGTTGTTCCGGGTCGGAGTGGGCGTGGACAAGGAGATGCGTGTGGTCGACCCCGCCGGCAACGCCCCGTACAGCAACCTCTATGCCGCCGGCGGCATCCTCGCCGGCGCGATCCGGTGGTCGGAGAAGTCGGGTGACGGCATTGCCCTCGCCTCGGCCGTGACCGCCGCCGACTCCATCCTGAAAGGCGCCTGATGTTCGAACCGGACACCTACGAGCACGACCTCCTCAACCGCGCGAGCCTCGACCACTGCGTCAAGTGCACGATCTGCGAGACACAGTGCCCTGTCGCCGCCGTGACGCCGCTGTTCTCCGGCCCGAAGTACGTGGGGCCGCAGGCGGAGCGCTTCCGGCACGGCGAGTCGGTCGACCACTCGCTCGACTACTGCAGCTCCTGCGGCATCTGCACCCATGTCTGCCCTCAAGGCGTCCACATCGCCGAGCTCAACTCGGTGGCGCGGTCGGCGATGAAGGCCGACCACATGCCGCTGCGCGACCAGCTCATCTCCCGGACGACGCTGATGGGCATGACGATGACTCCGCTCGCACCGGTGGCCAACGCGGTCCTGAGGTTCAAGCCGGCACTGGTGGCCGTCGAGAAGGTCGTGGGCATCCACCGCAACGCGGCCATGCCGACGGCGCACGTCCAGACGCTCGTCGGCTGGCTGCGCTCTCGTACAGCACCGAAGAACCCCGCCCCCCGCGGCAAGCTCATCTTCTTCCACGGCTGCGCCCAGAACTACTTCGAGGTCGAGACCGGGATCAAGACGATCGAGGTGCTGGAGCACCTCGGCTTCGAGGTGATCGTGCCGAAGCAGGGCTGCTGCGGCCTGCCGCTGCAGTCGAACGGGATCTTCGACACGGCCCGCTCGTGGGTGCGCAAGCTCGTGGCCCAGCTGCGTGAGGCGCCTCAGGACCTCACGATCATCTCCTGCTCCACGTCCTGCGGGGGCATGCTGAAGCACGAGGCCAACGAGATCCTCGGCGTCAAGGACGCCGACCTGCTCGAGGTGGGTGGCCGGATGCGCGACGTCTGCGAGTTCCTGCTGGAGATGTACGACAACGGCGACCTCGACACGAGCGACTGGCTCCCCAACGAGCTCACCGTCCCGTACCACGCGCCCTGCCAGCTCCGCGGCCAGAACATCGGCACGCCGGCCGTCCAGCTGCTCGAGCTCGTCCCCGGGCTCACCGTCGTCGAGTCCGGCGCCTACTGCTGCGGCATCGCCGGCACGTACGGGCTGAAGAAGGAGAAGTACGACATCGCGATGAAGGTCGGCAAGCCCGTCTTCGACAAGGTCGTCGCCATCAACGAGGGCGTGGCGGCCTGCGACTCCGAGACGTGCCGGTGGCAGATCGAGCAGGCAACTTCTGTACCGACGGTGCATCCGATCGCCTTCATCCACCAGGCTATGGGACTGTCGAAGCTGCCCGTGTCGACTGGCGGCTGACCTTCACCAGGAGGACTCATGCCTGTACGTTTCGCTGCGGTCGGCCTCGACCACGCCCACATCTTCGGGATGGTGTCCGGGCTGCTGGAGGCGGGTGCGGAGCTCGTCGGCCTCGCCTCCGACGACCCTGACGCCGCCGTCTGCCAGCAGCTCCGGACGATGCAGCCGGACGTGCCGTGGTTCGACGACGCGCAGCAGCTCATCGACGACCCGACGATCGACCTCATCGCCACGGCCGCCATCCCCGTACGCCGCGGCGACATCGCCATCGCCGCGCTCGAGGCCGGCAAGGACGTGCTGACGGACAAGCCGGGCGTCGTCACGTACGACCAGCTCGAAGCCATCAAGAAGCTGGTCGCCGAGAAGGGCCGTTTCTGGGACGTCGTCTTCTCTGAGCGGTTCAACGTCCGGAGCGCGATCAAGGCCGGTGAGCTGGTACGCGCCGGCCGCATCGGTCGTGTGGTGCAGACCCTGGGCCTCGGCCCGCACCGCGAGCGGGACAGGGCCCACCTCTCCGGCGGCTCGGGCCGTCCCGACTGGTTCTACGACGTCACCACCTACGGCGGCATCCTCAACGACATCGCCAGCCACCAGATCGACCAGTTCCTGTGGCTGACCGGCTCCGCCGCCGGCGACGTGGTGTCCGCCACGGTCGCCAACTTCAACCACCCCGACCACCCCGACTTCCAGGACTTCGGCGACATGACGCTGGCGTCCGACACAGCTCAGGGGTACGTGCGCGTGGACTGGTTCACCCCGCAGGGCCTGCCGACGTGGGGTGACGGTCGTCTGGTCATCGTGGGCACGGAGGGCTACATCGAGCTGCGCAAGTACGTGGACATCGAGGGACGGCCCGGCACCGACCACCTGTTCGTCGCCGACCAGCAGGGCACCGAGTACATCGACTGCTCCGACGTCGAGCTCACGTTCTTCGGGGATGTCATCGCCGACGTCACGAATCGTACGAACACGGCCGTGCCCCAGGAGCACACGTTCGAGGTCTCCCGCCTCGGCATCCTCGCGCAGGAGAAGGCGACCGTCCGCAAGCTGTTCTGAGGCAACCCGTTCTGAGGTCCGTACGGACCGGCGGCGCGATGTGGCCGCCGTTCCACACGGACGCCGATCGACGCCTCTAGCGGTGCGACCTGGGCGCCGGAAGCTTCGGGGGCGCCGAGGCCGGCTGGAGGTCCAGGAGCCTGAGGGCCTCCTCGATCGCCAGGTCCAGCTGCGGGTCCCGAGCGTCCTCGTCGGCCCAGTCCCCCGGGCTCATCATGTACTCGATGTCCGGGTCGATGCCGTGGTTCTCCACGTCCCAGCCGTGCTCGTCGAAGTGGAACGAGTAGCGGGGCTGGGTGACACTCGTACCGTCGACGAGGTCGAACCTGCCGTCGATCCCGATGACACCGCCCCACGAGCGCTGCCCGACGACCGGACCCAGCTTCAGCTCCTGCGCTGCGGCGCAGACGATGTCGCCGTCGGAGCCCGCGAACTGGTTCGTCACGAAGACCACCGGTCCGCGCCGGCCCGCCGAGGGGTACGGCTCGGGCGCGCCGTGGCGGACGAGGTCCCAGCCGATGATGCGACGGCTGAGGCGCTCGATGACCAGCTGCGACGTGTGCCCGCCGCCGTTGTAGCGCATGTCGGCGACCAGCCCCTCGTGGGACATGGCGAGGTCCAGACCGCGGTGGAACTGCGCCCAGCCCTGGGCCATCATGTCCGGCACGTGGAGGTAGCCGAGACGGCCGCCGGACGCGCGCTGGACGTACGCGATCCTGCTGGCGACCCAGGCCTGGTACCGCAGCGGTGTCTCGTTGGCCACCGGCACCACGGCCACGCGTCGCGTGGTCCCTGCGCGCCGCAGGCTCACTTCGACAACGGTGCCAGCGGCACCCATCAGCAGCGGACCGACGCCGCGGCGACCCACGGGCTGTCCGTCGATCGCGACGATGACGTCGCCCGGCTGCGCGTCGACGCCGGCAGCGCGCAGAGGCGACCTCGCGTCAGGGTCCGACGACTCGCCCGGCAGGACCCGTACGATCCGCATGCCGTCGTCGGCCGGCTCGAGGTCGACGCCGAGCAGGCCCTGAGCCGCCTTGCCCCTGTCGGGCTGCGGCTGGACATACGCGTGGGACGTGTTGAGCTCGCCCACCGTCTCCCACAGGATGTCGACGAGCTCGTCGAGGGTGCGCACCCTCTCGACGCTGGGACGGTGGCGGTCGAGGACCTTGCCCCAGTCCGTACCGTCCATGTCCTCGCGCCAGTAGAAGTCGCGCATGAGGCGGCCGTTCTCGTCGAACATCTGGCGCCACATGGGCCGCGGGTCGACGGTGCGACGGAGACGTCCCAGGTCGACGCCGACCCTCGCGGGGTCGTCGTCCTCGACCTTCGACGTCGACGGCACGACCACGAGGTCGTCCTTGAGCCGCAGGACGACCCGCTCCCCGTCGCCCGAGACCTCGAAGGCATCGCAGGGGCCGAGCACGGTGACGGACCGGGTGTCGAAGGCGTACCGCTCGAGCACGTCCGGCTCCGGCTCCTTGCTGACCCCGGCCCGGCCTGCGCCGAGCTCGCCCGACGGCGCGACGACACGGCGCCACAGCACGCCGTCCTTCGCAGCCCGCAGGTCCCTGTAGTCACCGGAGGGCACGGGGAACGGGACGAGCCGCTCCTCGAAGCCCTCGGCGTCCAGCTCGACCGAGACGACCTGCTTGGGGGCGTCGTCCTTCTTCCCGTCCGTCGCCGTCGCCTCCGACTGCACCTTGCTGATCGGCCAGCCGTCGGCCGCCGCGCCGAACGGGGCCGGTGCGGTCGCCGACAGCGGTACGAGGTAGGGCCGTACGGTCTCCGTGAACGACAGGTCGAAACCGTGCTCGTCGTAGCGGGGGTCGAACGTACGGGCGCTCAGGAACACGAGGTGCTGCCCGTCGAGCGTGAACGCGGGGCTGGTGTCGTGGAACCTGCCCGAGGTGAGGGCCTCGACGCGGCTCCGCCGGGCCCGGAGGTCGGCGTAGTACAGACGGGTCGTCATCCCGGTCCCCGTGGGGGCGGCCCACGCCAGGTACCGGCCGTCGGGCGAGAAGGCCAGCCCTGTGGCCTCCCCCTCGGGGGACGTCCCGAGCTCGGTGACGCGGCCGTCGGACAGCCGGATGGTCGCGATCCGCCCATCTCCGGTGACGACGGCCAGCGCCGTCGCGTCCGGGGATGCGGCGAGCGACAGGACCCGACCGAGCTTCCCCCGCGCGATCCGTCGCGCGTCGCCCGTCGCGTCCACGCTGCGGATCTCGATGGCGTCCTCGCCGAAGTGGTCGGTCACGTAGGCCACCTGGCCCGTGGCGCCGATGTGGCGCGGCAGCCGCGCCCGCACGCCCGGAGCAGCCGAGAGCGCACGGGCAGGTCCCGCCCGGTGCGTCAGCGCGTACACCGCACCGTGCCACTCGAGCACCGACAGGTCGCCGCCCTTGTCGGGCTGTGCCGTGAGCAGGCGCGTGGTGGGCGCGATGGTCAGCGGCCGTACGGGAGCGGCGAGCTGGACGGGAACCTGTCGCGGCTCCGCGCTGAGCGACTCCAGCCCGTACAGGCGACCCCGCGCGTGGTACACGATGCGGGAGCCGTCGCTCGTGGGGTTGCGGACGTAGCCGGTGGTGGTGTCGTGGTGCGTGTGCTGGGTGAGGTCGCCTCCCGTGGCGTCGACCGACCACAGCTGTGCCTGCTCGTCGGTCTTCGCGGGGAACGTGGCCCCCAGGTCCGAGGTGAAGACGAGCCTGTCGGCGACCCAGGCGGGCGAGTAGATGCCGGCCGTCTCGCCGGGCAGCAGACGCGTCCAGTCGTCCTTCTCGGAGCAGAGCCACAGCTGAGGAGCGGTGCCGCCGCGGTAGCGCTTCCACATCGCGAGGTCACGCCAGTACGGCGTCGTCACCGCCACCTGGCCGTTGTCACGGATCGCTGCAGACATCGCCGGCCCGTACGGCAGCGGAGTCGCCACACCGTCCAGGTCCAGCGCGTGCAGCCACATCCGCACGCGGTAGGGCTGGCGCTGCGTCGAGGCCACGAGGACTGTGGCGTCGTCGACCCACCCGTCCACGTACGTGTGCTGCACTCCCCAGTACGTGAGCTGCGTCACCTCTCCGGTCCCGAGGTCGAGCACGAACACCTCGGGCGAGGTGCCGACCGTTCGCGTGTAGGCGATCCGGGAGCCGTCTGGCGAGAACCGCGGGTGCCGTACGGGCGAGCGCTCGCTGGTGAGGCGGGACGCGCGGCCACCCGAGGTGGGCACGAGCCACAGGTCGTCGTCGGCGACGAACACGATGTCGTCGCCGCTGATGTGGGGGTAGCGGAGGTAGCTCTCGGTCACCGAGTCAACCTAGCAACCGGCAGTGCCACCTCGCAGGGACGGCGAGACGCCTTCGCTGCCCCCGGCGGGCTCACCCCCTCGGCTCGGCGTTCACCTGGTCGAGCAGCAGCCGGAACTGGGCCTCGGGCTGGCCGGCGAACCCCGCGACGGTCGACAGGGGGACGTCCATCATCATCCTGACCATGTCCGGGTCGTCCATCGGCATGCCCCCGAAGCTCTCGGCCAGGTGGCCCATGACGGCCGCGAACGCCGGTACGGCCAGAGCCTCACCCATCGTGCTCGAGAGCGTCAGCGGGCGCACCGGCTCGTTGCCCGCCACGTCGACCGCTGCCGACAGCCTGAGGTCTCGGCTGGAGCTGCCGAGAGCGACCGTGTACGTCCCGCTCTCGACGACCCACTGGTCGTCGATGACGCTCCAGTACGCGAGCTGCTCGAGCGGGATCTCGATCGTGACCTCCTGGGAGGTGCCCGACTCGAGCGTCACGTCGGTGAACCCCTTGAGCTCCCGCGGCACGCGGACCACTCGTGAGGTGCCGATCGACACGTAGGCCTGGACCACCTCACGACCGGCGCGTGAGCCGGTGTTCGTCACGGTCAGGACCGCCTTGACGGCGTTCCCATCGCTCGTGACGGACAGGTCCGAGTAGCCGAACGACGTGTACGACAGTCCGTGGCCGAACGGGTAGGCGACCTCGAGCGCCGACGCGTCGTAGCCGCGGTAGCCCACGAAGAGGCCTTCGCCGTACCGGACGCCGGTCTCGTCACCGGGGAAGCTCAGGTGTGAGGGCACGTCCTCGAGCCGCAGGGGGATCGTCTCTGTGAGCTTGCCCGACGGGTTCACCTGCCCGTACAGCACGTCCGCGAGTGCGGGCCCGCCGGCCTGTCCGAGCAGCCACCCCTCCACGACGGCGCGGACCCGGTCCCGGAAGGGCACGAGCACCGACGACCCGTTGGACAGCACGACGACGACGTTGGGGTTCACGGCGAGGATGTCGTCGAGCAGCGTCAGCTGCTCGACAGGCAGGTCGGCGGTGGTGCGGTCGTACCCCTCCGACTCGTGGTTCTCCCCCAGCCCGAGGAAGACGAGGACGACGCCGGCATCCGCAGCGATCGCGACCGCTTCGTCATGGGCGCCGTCGGCGACAGGGTTCTTCGCGTCCGTGGTGAAGCCCGACGCGAAGGGCACCTCGTGGCCGACGAGGGCTGTGATGCGGTCGAGAGCGTTGTCGAGCCGGGTCGGCTGGACACGCGAGGATCCCGCCCCCTGGTAGCGCGGCGTCCGAGCGAACTCACCGACCACGGCCACCTTGATGTCCGGGGACAGCGGAAGCACACCGTCGTTGGCGAGCAGCACGATGCACTGCTCCGCGACACGTCGGGCGAGCTCGTGGTGGCCTTCGGAGTCGAAGACCCCGTCGGCGTCCGCCACGCTGGCGGCCGCACGCCGGAAGACCTGTTCGAGCTTCCCGTACGCCCTGTCGACGACGCTCTCCTCGAGCTCGCCGGCC
>JACRAA010000027.1 GCA_016213595.1 Actinomycetota bacterium
GCGGCCACGGCCGCACGCAGCGTCGGCCACAGTGGCGACCCGAAGTCCGTGATGAGCGTCGCCTGGCCCGGGTAGCCGTAGCCGTAGGCCGTGGGCCGTCGCAGCCGCGCGAGCTCGTGGACCGCACGTCGCTGGCTCTCGTCCCAGTGCGACGCCCAGTCGTTCTGCACGCTGTCCCAGTCGACGCCCGTCTTGACCCACTTGCCGCGGGCGCTGCGCTGGACGGGCCGGATCGACAGCCGGCCGTACGCGAGGTCGAGCAGCAGTCCCAGCGGAGCGAGGTCGCCGCGCGACCGCGTGTCGGACGCCGCGACCGCCGCCAATGCCTGGCGCCAGTCGGGCCGGGGCTGGCGACGTTCCAGCATCGCGAAGACGACGGCGGCGCCGTGCTTGCAGTTCTCGCCGACAGGGCAGCTGCACCGGCTTGTGACGACACCGGAGGCTCGTACGGTGACGAGGGTCACGTACTCGCGGGCCCGCGACCCGGTCACCGCCGCCTGCAGGATCCTCGTGCTCGCGTCCCCTCCGGCATGCACCTCACCCACGCGGCCGGTGCGCGCGTACTCGGCGCCCCGCTCCACCGCGTGCGCGCCGAAGGTCACCTTGAGGGCGGCCGCGTTGACGGAGAGGAGCGGGTCGGCGGTCACGGAGCGCAAGCCTATGCACTCCCCACCAGGCTCCCGACCGCGTTCAGGCCCGAGCCGAGATCTGGACGGGGATCTCGACCGCGACCGTACCGGTCGGCGTGACGCTGCCGGCCCCCTGCGTGAGGGCGGCGACGACCGCCCGCAGGTCGTAGCCGGCGTCCGCGGTGACGAGCAGGGACGGGTCGACGGCGTACTCCGGGATGACCGTCAGCCCGCGGGTCGTCAGGTCGTCGACGAGCCGGCCGAGGTCGGCGTACGAGACGGTGACGCGCCACTGCGGACGGAGGAGCCGTTCGACACGGGGGGCCTGCGACAGGGCGAGCCCGGCTGCGTCCCCGTACGCCCTCGCCAGCGGACCGGCGCCCAGCTTGACGCCGCCGAACCACCGGGTGACGACGCAGACCACGTCGACGAGGCCGGAGCCGTGGAGGGCGGCGAGGATCGGCATGCCGCCCGTACCGGCGGGCTCGCCGTCGTCGGACGAGCGCTCGACGGGCTGCGCCCCCTCGACGGCCAGGACGAACGCCGAGCAGTGGTGGCGGGCATCGGGATGGGCGCGGCGCGCGGCCGTGACCGCGGCGCGTGCCGACTCCTCGTCGCCGACGCGCTTGACCTCGGCACGGAACACGGAACGCCTGACCTCGTGGGTCGCGGCGCCGCAGTAGCCCGGCGGCAGCAGGAGCGTCACCGTCCTCACCCGGCTCCGGCCCCGACCCCGAGTCTGATCCGAGCGGCCTCGCGGCGGCTCCGGACGTACCACCAGACGATCGCTACCAGGACGAGCATCTGCGCGATGACGCAGGCGGTGTCCCGGACCCGCGCGCCGAACGTGGTGAGCCCGTAGTCGTAAGGGATGGCCCGTCCGGTGACGAACGCCGCCGAGAGCCAGGTGGTGCGCCACAGCATGAGACCGTCCAGGCGGCTCACCGAGGCCAGCGCGAGCGGTGTCCAGGCCATGAGGTCGTACCAGCTGAACGAGTTCGGCGTCGTGATGAGCCACGACGCGTACAGGACCACGGCGGTACGGATGGCGATCGACGTCGGGTCCTTCATGGGGTCGACGACGTGGTCGGCGAGGCCCGGCAGCGGCCGGATCTCCAGCACCCGGAACAACATCCAGGCGACGACGACCCACAGGATGAGCCCGATCGCGTTGATGATGACCTTCGCCGCGTTCAAGATCAAGAACTGGGTCAGGAGCCCGAAGACCGGTCCGGCCCAGGCTCCGGCGTTGACGTACGTGGTGTTGCGGGCGGCCGAGACCAGTGCGGACGGCTCCCAGAGCCCGTAGCAGATCACCAGCGGCACTGCGGCCGTCGCGGCGACGACCGCGAGCTTTCGAGGCTCCCGGCGGTAGCCCCAGAGGATCGCGATGCCGAACAGCACCATGTTGACCTTGGCCCCGCCGGCGATGCCGATGAGCAGCCCCGCCAGCCAGGGCCGTCGGCGCATCGCCGCGATCGCAGCGAACGCGAACATCACGGCGAGCGCCTCGTTGTGCGCCTGGGCGGTCACGGCCCACAGCATCGCGGGGTTCACGAGCGTGAACAGGGCCGCCCTGGACTGCAGCATCGGGTTCCCGTCCGCCATCCGGTAGGCGAGGATCCCGATGACGATCATCGGCACCACGCACAGGACCTGGAGCCAGAACACGACGTCGTGCATGGACGTACCGCCGAGGCGGTTCGCGAGGACCTGGCTCGCGGACACGACCGGTCCGTACACGCTGGGCGTGTCCTGCCACGGCCGCTCGGTCCAGCGCAGCACGGTGTCGAACTGGGTGCGGAAGATCTCGCCGACGGTGATCTCGTACGGGTTGCGCCCGAGCACCTGGAGCCGGCCGTACGCCGCGTACATCATGACGTCGGCGCTGGTCAGTGGCGTGACGAGCGTCACGGCGACCTGCAGCCCGATGCCGAGCCGGAGCAGGTGCTTCGGCACCGGTCGCCAGCCGGCGCCGAGGGCCTTCATGAGGACCCACATCCCGATGGCGCCCAGAGCGATGCAGAGGTACGTGATCAGCACCGCCGGCCAGTCGCCGAGGGTGACCCCCCACGTCGACGGGATGTACCAGGGCGGCAGCAGGCTGCCGTACCGGGGGCCGAGCGACAGCGTCACCGCTGACGGACCGAGGAAGGACACTCCCACGATGCCTGCCGTGGAACCGATGACGAGTCCCAGGCCGATGCCGGGATGACTGTGCCAGCCGCTGGGCTCGTACAGGCGCGAGCGCCGCCACCGGCGCGGCTCGGAACGGGTCGCACGTCGTCCGACGGTGCCCACCGCGTTCACGGAGGCGGGAGCGGGGTCGACCGCTGCAGGACGCGACGACGGCGGGTCGCCCTCTGGCCCGTCACCGCTCATCGCGGCTCTCGCCGGGTGCGGGAGGAGGGGACCGTTGCCATGCGGGGAGCTTCCTGTTCGTGAGCGTGCCGGTGCCATCATGCCGCAGCACCTCTCCCCCCGTACCCACCGCTGCGTCCCGTCCCACGGCAGTCACCGAATCGTGACCGGAGGGGATTCCACTACCCCTACCCGTGGTTCTGCCTTCGGGCAGGCGACGTCGCCCGGGCTCGACGGTAGTCTGCGATCCATGCCCGAGATGCCCGAGGTGGAGGCGCTCCGCCGCTGGCTCCAGCCCCGCCTGTCGGGGACCAGCTTCGAGCGCGTGGAGATCGCGTCACTGAGCGCGCTGAAGACCGTGGCTCTCGCACCGACCGCCCTGCTCGGGCTCGAGATCGAGCGCGTGGAACGGCGCGGCAAGTTCCTCGGCATGGGCCAGGAGGGCTCCTGGCTCGTGTTCCACCTTGCCCGCGCGGGATGGCTGCGCTGGTACGACAGCGTCCCGGCCACTCCGGCCCGCCCCGGGAAGAGCCCGCTCGCGCTGCGCGTCGGCGTCGACAACGGGACGGGTTTCGACCTCACCGAGGCGGGCACGCGCAAGCACCTGGCGGTGTACGTGGTGGGCGCGCTCGAGGACGTACCGGGCATCGCGGACCTCGGGCCAGACCCGCTGGCGCCGGAGTTCGGTCGGCCCCAGCTCGACGAGATCCTCACAGCCGCGGGTCGGGCGCAGCTCAAGGGCGTCCTCCGCGACCAGAAGGTTCTCGCCGGCATCGGCAACGCCTACTCCGACGAGATCCTCCACGCGGCGAGGATGAGCCCCTTCAAGCCGGCGAGCTCGCTGACCGACGCCGAGCGGGACACCCTGCTGTCTGTCATGCAGGGGCTGCTGCGCTCGGCGATAGAGCGGGAGGACGGGCTCAAGCCCTCGGAGCTCAAGGACGGCAAGCGGACGAGCATGGCGGTCCACGGCCGTACGGGACTGCCCTGCCCTGTGTGCGGCACGCCCGTCGCGGAGGTCTCCTTCGCCGACTCCTCGCTCCAGTACTGCCCCGGCTGCCAGACCGGCGGGAAGCCACTGGCCGACCGTCGCCTGTCACGGCTCCTCAAGTAGGCGGCGCCCGCCGTCCAGGCGGGTCGAAAGGCCAGTTGGTGCGGCGACACGCTGGAGTGGCCGCTCGTGTCGTGGCCTTTCGTCGTCGGAGCAGGCAGGCGGGCGGACGGGCGTAGCTCTCAGCGCCAGACGGGCGCCGGCAGGTCGAGCGCCTGCTCGAGGAGGTCGAGGTAGTCGTGGCGCGAGACCTCGACGGCGCCGAGGCTCTCCAGGTGCGGCGTGAGCCACTGCACGTCGAGGAGCCGGGGGATCCCCTCGGCGCCGAGGATCCGTACGAGCTCCATGAGCGCCACTTTCGAGGCGTCGCGCCCGTACTCGGGGTCGTGGAACATCGACTCGCCGGCGAAGAGTCCGCCCAGGCTCACCCCGTACAGCCCGCCGACGAGCCGTCCCTGGCGGTCCCAGGTCTCGAGGGAGTGGACGAGGCCGGCGCGATGCAGCTCGCCGTACACGGCCACGACACCCTCGTCGATCCACCCGCCGTCGCGTGACGGGTCTCCGCAGGCGGCGATGACACGGCCGAAGTCGCGGTCCACGGTGACCGTGTACCGACGCGCCATCTTGGCCAGGGACCGCGTGACCCGCAGCTCGTCCAGCGGCAGGTACGCGCGGCGGACGGGCGACCACCACCCCATCCGGGCCGAGAAGCTCGTCCGGGTGAGCGGCATGGGGAACACTCCCGCGCGGTACGCCTCGAGCACGAGCCCTGGGCTGAGCTCGTCGCTCAGTGCGACCAGGTCCTGCTCCGGCCAGGTCTCCTCGGGCCCGAATGCGTGCGACAGGCTCACCTGTCCATCGTGCCACCCGGGCAGCCCGCCTTGACCTGATCGTTTGTCGGCACCCGAGACGCGCCGCTGGCCCTTTCCGTACTCTTGGACCTGCAGGACGACGAGAGGGAGCACCATGGCGACCAACGCGCGCGATGTCGGCAAGGTCATTGCGACGATTCCGGGACGCGTAGGTCCGACGGCGGGGAGCGCCTTGCTCCGGCTCGTGGACCTCGCCATCGACGGTGTGTACACGCTGCCGGGAGCCAAGGCGTCAGCGGCGAAGGCCCTCCAAAGGCGGGGGGACGCCGAGTCGGCGGTCGACTGGCTGATCAGCTCCCACATCGCGATGGCATCCGCGCAGGGGTTCGCGACCAACGTGGGCGGTGTCGTGACGACGATCCTCACCACCCCCGCCAACATCACCGGCGTCGTCGTGATCCAGATGCGTCTGGTCGCCTGCATCGCCCACCTCCGCGGGTACGACATCGACGACCGCCGCGTCCGTACCGCCATGCTCATGTGCCTGCTCGGCGACGACGAGCTCCGCCGGCAGATCGCCTCGGGCCGTCTCCCGACCAGCCCCATGGCCGTCGCGACAGCACCCGTGTCCGATGCCGCGCTCGACCTCAAGGTGGCCGAACGGATCGTCACCGAGGTCATCACGAACGTCGGCGGGAAGCGGCTGAGCTCCCTGGTCGGTCGCAAGATCCCCCTCATCGGCGGGGGCGTGGGCGCGATCTACGACGGGTACGGCACCCACCTCATCGGCCAGTGCGCCAAGGCCCAGCTTCCGACGCGACGTCACTCCTCGTAGCGACACTCGGTAGCCGTCGGCATGGCCTCATAGCGGTCGGTGGCTCACCCGAGCAGGCTCACAGGAAGAGGCAGAACGGGTGGCCCGCCGGGTCGAACATGACCCGGACGTCCTCCTGCGGCTGGAACTCGGCCGCGACCGCACCGCACGACACCGCCCACTCCTCAGCGGCCGCCAGGTCCTGCACACGAAGGTCCAGGTGCTGCGTCGAGGTGTGCGAGCCGGGCATCGCCGGCCACACCGGCCGCTGCCACTGCCGCTCCTCCTCGATGCTGATCGTGAGCCCGTCCGTACGGAGCTGGGTCCAGCCGCCGTCGTCCGAGACGAGCTCCGCGCCGAGCAGGCGTGCGTAGAAGTGCCCTAGGAGCGAGGGGTCGGGCGCCATGATCGTCACCGAGGTGGCGGAGATCCGTGGTCGAGTCGTCATCGTCCGACCCTGTCATCCTCGCCCAGCACTCTCAAGGGCGCCGGCAGCACCACTCAGGCAGGGACGTGGTCAGCCCAGGAGCTGTCGTAGGTCGGTGACCACGACGCCCGGGACC
>JACRAA010000191.1 GCA_016213595.1 Actinomycetota bacterium
GAGGTGGCGCCGGCAGTGGTGGTGGCCTGGACGTTGCTCTCGCCAACGCTCTCGCCGACCGTCGTGCTGGAGCTGCAGCCGAGCGCCAGCGACAGGGCGAGGCATGCGACTGTGGCGACCACTCGGCGCATCATGAGGGAAGGCTAGTGCCGAGGAGGGGGCGACTTCGGGAGCCAGGACCGAGCGCCTCGGCCGGTGCTGCCGGTTCGATACCGGGCCGGCTGAGACCTGGCACCCGGTCGCGAGCAACGCGTGTCACGGTGGCGAGGGGGTCCATGTCTCGAAGGACCGCTCATGGACGCGCCATTCCGCCCGACCGTGACGGTTAATACCCCAGCCGCGGTACCTGGCGGACGCCGGGATCGGGCGTCTGACTCGTGTACGACCGCACCAGCCGGGTCTGGCACTGATGAGGGCGCACGATGCCTCGGGCATGGAACGGTCGCAGGCCTTGGGAGCATGACGTCCTGATGTGCCTGGCCGACGTCGAAAGAAGACTCTGAAAACGGGGAGGATCCCGGGGGGGACCTGGGCGGGCATCTGCGGGCGTAGGTTCTGCACCCATGATCAACGGCGCTCATTTGATGCTGTACAGCTCCGACCCCGATGCAGACCGCGAGTTCCTCCGCAGCGCTCTGGGCTGGCCGTCCGTCCATGCGGCGGGTCCGGACGATCCCTGGCTCATCTTTCGGCTGCCGCCGGGTGAGGTCGCCGTCCACCCCACCGACGCGGCCCCCTCCCTCGCGCTGTACCTCATGTGCGACGACCTCAACGCGACCATCGCGTCGCTCGCCGCTCGAGGTGTCCAGCTGACGGGCGAGCCGCAGACCCAGGCGTGGGGGACGGTCACCGCATTCCTCCTTCCCAGCGGCGCAGAAGTGGGTCTCTATGAGCCCCGTCACGCAACCCCTCCTGAGGGCTGACTGCGGGGCGGGCGAGTGACGACACCTATCGCTGCCGCGTGCGCCCTGGGTCATCCGGCCCTACGGGGCTGGCCATGGTCGAAGAGCGTGGCCGCATAGCCGGTCCGGCGGACCGGTGTTCGGGCAGGGTCCATCGCCCTCGGGGGAAGGAACTCTGGCAACCCCCGTCTGTCGATCCGCACGTGCCATCCGTCGGTGACCAACGGTCTCCCGTGCCCGTCGACCGTGGGCGGTCGTGGTTCGCACACCGCATGGTGCACTCGGCACAAAGCGACGACGTTGTCCCGGTCCGTGCGCCCACCCTCCTGCCAAGGACGCACGTGGTGCAGGTCGCAATGACGCATCGGCGCCGTACAGCCAGGGAATGCGCAGCCGCCGTCGCGGAGGCCGATCGCTCGGCGAAGACTCGGAGGGGCGAGGCGCACAGTGCGTCCCAGATCCAGCACCTGCGAGTCGCTGCCGAGCACAGCGGGGATCAGGTCGGCGTCGCACGCCAGCACCCGGAGCTCACCCGCTGACAGGGGCGTGCCGTCGGGGAGCACGGCAGTCGCGGCGGCACGGTCGAGGAGGTCCTGGTAGGGGATGAGCACCTGGAGCTGCGCGGCCGCCACCGGGATGGGCCGCTCCTGCGCCGGACCTCGCTGCCCTGACTGCGCTTCGTCGAGGATCCCGACGAGTGCGTCCGCGGCTCGTTGTTGCGGCGTCTCCTCCAACGCCGACCGGTCCCGCCTGTCCTTCGCTGACCGGTATCGCCTGTCCGACACCGCCTGAACCATGGCCTGCAGCCGATAGCCCGCAACTACCGGCAGGCTTCCGCCGAACTCGATCGACCCGTCGGTCTCCGAACCGAACCACAGCTTCCGCCGGCTCCGCGCCCGCACATCACGCTCGGCCAGTCTTGCCGCGCGATCTTCTGGAGAGTCCGACATGTCCGGCGCGACCTGTCGAAGGATCCTGTCGGTCATCGTCCGCAGCTTCTCCGCCGGCGCGTTCTGCGCCTCCGCGAGGATGAGTTGCTCCGCGGCAGTCCGGCTCGCACCGTCGAGGCTGGTCGGCAGCGCGTCCAGCGCCTCTCCGATCGCCTTTGCCTGCCCCACGCTGATCCGGCCGGACGCCGCCGCGTCCCGCACCGCGGGTCGCCGCTCCAGCGCGCGCGCAGTCCACACGGCACTCGACGCCTGGCGTGGCGTCTCCTGGCCCGACCGCGCCATCCAGTCCTCGAGCCGCGTGTGTCTCGCGCGCATCGCCGACCCGGCCTCGTCGGCCTCGGCCACGAGCACGGCGGTCAGTGCCGTCACACGACGCCCGAGGTCACGGATCCCGTCGAGCCACGCCAGTCGGTGCTCGTCGGATGCTGCAGTGCGATCGGTCTGTCGAAAAGCCTCGAGGAGACTACGGATCTGCTCGAAGCCGACGTCCGCAGCCGGATGCGCCACCGGTGGCGAGATCCTGGCGACTGCTGTCCCTTGCATGGAACTCACACTAAACGTACGTACTGACAAAAAGCATCCGACAATCCCAGCCAGGCAAAGGGTCGACGCGCTCGTGCCGCGAGCCAAGCGTCAGCCTCGATTCATCAGCCTCTGCGCAATGACCCGATCCGTGCCGCGGCCTGGCGCATGGTCAGCGTCTCGCAGCCCTTCGCCTCGGCGGCCCGTCGCTGGGCAGGCTCCTTGCGGAGCAGCGCCAGCCCGCGGCGAAGCAGGATGTGCGGCGCCTTGCGGTGCTCCCGCAGGTCCCTGACCAGGCGCAGCAGGAAGACCAGGACGCCGCCGCGAGCGAGCCAGATGCCCGTCGACTGCACCCCGAGCTCCCGGCACCGCCGTACGAGCTCAGGCGCGAAGATCCCCTCCGCCACGATGCAGAGCCGCTCCCCGTGCGGTGGCTCCGGCAGGACCAGGTCGTGCTCGCCTACCCGGCGCGACAGGCTGATGTCGTACACCGGGACGCGCACCCGCCCCTGGTCCAGCAGTGTCCGCAGGGCGGCGAGAGCAGCGTCGCCGTCCCAGCTGTGCGGGTCGTCCCAGTCGACGATCTCGCCCCAGCGGGGCATGTCGGCGTCGTCGAAGTCCCGGTAGAAGTCGTCCAGCCGTACGCTCACGCACCCGCTGAGCCGAGCGAGCCTGGACTTACCACTTCCGGACGGCCCCGCGAGGAGCACGAGGGCGGGACGCGCGGGCACGCGCAGCATCGTACGGCTCGTGGCCGTCGGTGACCTTCACCGGCCTGGGGCCCCGCTCGCCGCTAGACCCTCCTGATCCCGTCCGTCACGCGCAGGGTGGCGGCGGTGAGCTCCTGGTCGTACGCCGCGTCGCCGTCTCCGTCGACGAGCTCCACGAAGCGCTGCACCTCGTCGGCGAGGGTGTGCCGCAGGGGCGGCAGGGCACGTGTCGTCGAGCTGCCGTCGAGCAGCTGCACGGTGAGCGAGGTCGGGCTGGCGATGCTGTCGATGAGGAGGGTCGCCTGCTCGCCCTGGATCTCACTGGGCAGGGTGGAGGTGGTGATCTTCGAGTAGCAGACCTCGGCGACGAACCCCGGGTACGTGCAGAGGGCTGTCCCCGCGCCGTCAGCGCCGGAGGCGATCGTGACGTGGGCGGCCTGAACCGCGGCCGGCTCCCCGAACAGGCTCACGAGGGCGTGGATGCAGTACACACCGAGGTCGAGCAGCGCGCCGCCCGCGAGGGCCGGGTCGAAGATGTTGACCCTCTCGCCGGCGAGCACCAGGTCGTACCGCGAGGACCGCTTCTCGTAGCTGAACCGGACCCGCCGGACGGTCCCGAGCGTCGGGATCAGGTCACGGATGACATCGAGGCCCGGGTCGTACGCCGTCCGCATCGCCTCGAGCAGGACCACCCCGTGAGCGCTCGCCTCCTGCCGGAGCCGTGCCCAGGCCTCGGCGGTCGTCACCGCCGGCTTCTCGACGAGTACGTGCTTGCCCGCCCCCAGCGCCGCCATCACCTGCTCGGCATGCACGCTGTTCGGCGAGGCCACGTACACAGCGTCGATCTCCGGGTCTAGGAGCAGCTCGTCGAGGTCGCAGCTGACCCGCGGCACGCCCAGGCCGGAGGCGAAGGCACGCCCGCGCGCCTCGTCCCGTGAGAAGACGGTCGTCACCGTGATCCCGTCGACGAGGCCGACCGCTTCGACGAGGCTCTCGGTGATCCAGCTCGTCCCGATCGTCGCCAGCCTGATCATGCAAGGCCCAGCGCTGCGGACATCTCGTCACGGAGGCGGGCGATCCGGTCAGCAGCGACGGCGCGTGCGGCCGCGACGTCCTGGCTGGCTTCGGGCGCCTGGCGAACCTCGAGGTACGCCTTGAGCTTCGGCTCCGTCCCGGACGGACGCACCACGACGCGGAGCGTGTCGCCCTCCAGCCGTACGCCGTCGGTCGGCGGCCGGTCACCGCCGGTCAGCAGGTCCGTGACGGTCAGCCTCTCGTCGAGCAGCGTGGAGGGCGGGTTCTCGCGCAACCTGGACATGGCGTCGGCGATGAGGGAGAGGTCCTCCACCCGTACGTACAGCTGTGCGGTCGTGTACAGCCCGTACGTCCGGGCGATCTGGTCGAGACGGTCGGCCAGGGTGAGTCCCCGAGCGCGCAGGCGCGCCGTGAGGGCGAGCAGCCTCAGGCCGGCCGTGATGCCGTCCTTGTCGGGCACCGCGGCCGGGTCGCAGCAGTAGCCGATGGCCTCCTCGTAGCCGAACGCCAGCCCGGGGACCCGGCCGATCCACTTGAAGCCCGTCAGCGTCGAGCGGTACGGCTGCCCGTACGCGTCGGCCAGGCGCTGCAGCAAGGAGCTCGACACGATCGAGCTCGCGTAGACGCCCTCGACACCGCGCCCCAGGGCGTCGTCGGCGAGCAGGGTTCCGAGCTCGTCGCCGGTGAGCATGCGCCACGTCCCGTCGACGACAGCGGCCGCGGCGCACCGGTCCGCGTCGGGGTCGTTGGCCACGACCACGTCGACGTCCTTCTCGCTGGCCAGCGCGAGGGCGAGGTCGATCGCGCCGGGCTCCTCCGGGTTGGGGAACGGGACCGTGGGGAACGCCGGGTCCGGGTCGTGCTGGGCCTCGACGACGGCCGGGGCTGGGAAGCGCACCGACGAGGCCGCCGCTTCCAGGACGCGGGCGCCGACACCGTGCATGGCCGTGTAGACCCACCGCACCTGCCGGGGCGCCGTCTCCGGGACCAGCGTGGCGGCGTGGGCCACGTACGCGCCGACGAGCGCGTCGCCCAGGACCTCGTACGAGGTCGAGCGTGGGAGCTCCGAGACCGGACGCTCCGCCACGGCCGCGATCTGGTAGGCGATCTCGGCGTCCGTCGGCGGGACGATCTGTGACCCGTCGCCGAGATAGACCTTGTAGCCGTTGTCGTTCGCCGGGTTGTGCGAGGCGGTGACGACGATGCCGGCGACACACGCATAGTGTTGGATGCCGAACGCGACCACCGGAGTCGGCGTGGGCTCCGCCACCAGGAGCGGCGCGAACCCCTGTGCCGCCAGGATCTCGGCTGTATCGCGCGCGAACTCGGCCGACTTGTACCGCGCGTCGTACCCGACGATCACGCGGCCGCCCTGGTGCCCCGCCGCGACCAGCCAGCGTCCGAACCCTGCTGCGGCCTGGGTCACGACGACGCGGTTCATGCGCGCCGGCCCCGGGCCCAGCGGCCCGCGCAGTCCGGCGGTCCCGAACCCGAGGGGTCCCGCGAACGCCGCGACGAGCTCGCTCCGTGCGGACTCGTCACCCGCCTGTGCGGCCTCGACGAGCCCGTCGAGTCGTGCCACCGTGTCGGGGTCCGGGTCTTGGGCACGCCAGGCGAGGGCGGCCTCCATCAGCGTGTCCATCGTCAGCTTTCCTCACCGGTGTCGCCGGTCTCACCGGTCTCATCGGTGGAGTCGTCATCGTCGTCGTCCCAGGAGCGCACGAGGTGGTCTGAGCCTTCGGGGGTCTCCTCGCCGTCCAGATCCTCGAACAGCAGCGTACGGGGGTCGGTGACCTCCCGGCGCAGCGAGTCGACAGCCAGGTAGACGAACGCCAGTCCGACGCCGACCCAGATGAACAGCTGACCGGTCCCGGAGTACGACCTGGGCCCGGTCGTGTACGCGACGACCACGAGCACGACACCGAGCAGGAGCGCGACGGTGGCAGGCCCGAAGACGCCCGCGAACACCTTGGGGGAGCGGAGCCAGAGCCGACGGGACCAGGTCATCTCGAGGATCGCCACGAGCACGGCGGCCGCCATCGGCAGCTGAGCGAGGTCGAGCATGGTCGTCTGCGCGGGCGTCCGCATCGGCCATCCGGCGAAGACCATCCAGAACCCCAGCACCACAAGGCACAGGCTGATGAGTCCGGCGAAGACGAGACTGGGTCGGATACGCACCAGCGCAGGATACGCAGGGCGCCGCGACGATGGGGTGCATGGAAGGATGTGGCGCGTGACACGCGTGGTGATCGTCGGAGGCGGACCAGGTGGGTACGAGGCGGCGCTCGTCGCCTCCCAGCTGGGTGGCGAGGTGACCCTCGTCGAGGGCGACGGGCTCGGCGGTGCGGCCGTACTGACGGACTGTGTCCCCTCGAAGACGCTCATCGCGACCGCCGAGGTCATGAGCTCGATGCAGTCGGCCGGCGAGCTGGGGCTGACCATCGGCGGCGGTGACGTGCAGCACGCCGTGAGCGTGAACCTGGGGCTGGTGAACCGGCGTGTCCTGGAGCTCGCCCGCGCCCAGTCGGCGGACATCTCGAAGACGCTGGCCGCGAACGGCGTACGCGTCGTCGGCGGCAGGGGTCGTCTCGACGGGCAGAACGCTGTGGTCGTACGAGCTGGAGGCGCCGAGGAGCGGTACGAGGCGGAGGTCATCCTGCTGGCGACCGGGACCCGGCCGCGTGAGCTGCCCGAGGCCAGGCCGGACGGAGAGCGGATCCTCACGTGGAAGCAGGTGTACGGCCTCGAGAGCGTCCCCGAGCACCTCGTCGTGGTCGGTTCCGGTGTCACGGGAGCGGAGTTCGCGAGCGCGTACAACGCCCTCGGCGCGAAGGTCACCCTCGTCTCCAGCCGGGAGATGGTCCTGCCCGGCCAGGACGAGGAGGCTGCCCGCGTCCTGCAGGACGTGTTCGTACGGCGCGGCGTCGACCTGCGCCCGCGCTCCCGTGCCGCAGCCGTACGGCGCGAGGGGGACGGCGTGGTCGTGACGCTCGCGGACGGCACGACCATCGAGGCGTCCCACTGCCTCATGGCCGTCGGGGCCGTACCGAACACCGAGGACCTCGGCCTCGAGTCC